>JBBRGY010000092.1:0-9811 GCA_038223495.1 Burkholderiales bacterium
CGGCGGCCCGGATGAGGCGGACGCCGCGATGTGGGTCAAAGCCAACATGAAAAAACCAGTCGTCGGCTTCATCGCTGGCGTCACCGCGCCATCCGGCAAACGTATGGGCCATGCGGGCGCGCTCATCAGCGGCGGCGCAGACACGGCTGACGCCAAACTCGCCATCATGGAAGAGTGCGGCTTCAAAATCACCCGCAACCCGGCTGAGATGGGGAAATTGCTTAAGTCGCTGCTGAAGTAACGCAGCACTGACGCTGCACCTGCGGATGCGGAGCAAGCATCGTTAACCGCCCAGAAGTGTGGGCATCTTGTGTCACGCGGTAATACAAAGCAGAAGAGCGACCGGAGTCGCTCTTCTGTGGTTCGCCAAGACGGCGTTTCACCGCCGTAGTTTGCTTATCCGCGCATCATGCCCTGACCGTGGCCATCGCCATGACCGTGTCCATGACCGCGCATACCTTTGCGGGCTTCTTTCATTTTGGTCATTTCGTCAGGTGTCAGCACTTGGGCGAGTTTGCCTCGGGTGCCTTCGTTGATCGCTTTCATTTGCGCATGAGCGCCTTCGCGAGCAGTGGCGTCACCGCGCTTGCCTTTCATCGATTCCATCACGGCGTGGCGCTGCGTTTGCGCTTCGGTCATGATGGTGGTGACTTGGGCTGCGCGGGTGGCGTCAAGGTTCAAGAGTTTGACGACGCGTTCGCCAGGCTGATGCTGCATGCCAGCAGCGGGTTGCGCCAAGGCGGCACCGGTCGCGATGAGCGCAACGGAAATAAGGGTTGCGGAGAGGGTGGATTTGAACAGTTTCATTACGGTCTCGCTTTCTGGTTTTGATGAAACATGGCGTTCGCGTTGTTCTGCATTTCGCCCTGTGATCATTTGAACGCGCCAGAACGAAAAAGGTCAGCCACAGGTCAGACTACTTCGTAACAAAGTGTTAGTTTTAAATTCTTTGGGGTAATCAGCTTTTCGCTGTAAGCGCCTATTTGTAGGGGGTAAAGCAACAAATCGAGCGAAGTCGATTAACGCAATAATCTAGATTTAACCCCTATTCAGCCGCGCTTTCACGCAAAAGCTGTTGCACTTGCAGGCCACTCAGTCGAACCCGGAATCGCGGATCGGAGGGTCGACCACGTTCGCGCACGACGATGCGCATGGGCCAGTCGCCATCAATGACTTCGAGCAAAACTGTACCGTCTTTGGTGAGGGTGGGTTCGAATTCGACGCCAAGATCGATCAAGGCGTATTCGACTTCTTTTGGGTTCTCTGGCTTGAGCTCGATGCGGATTTCACTGCCAGTGTGCGCCCAGCCTTCGGCCACGGGCCCGACCAGCACCGGATTGAAACGAATGAGTTCGCCCATCGCTTCCAGCGCAAATTCGCGTTGCGCACGCAACTGCTCGGCCCATTCGTCGCCACTGAACAGCGCGTGATAGGTTTTGATTTCAGCGATGATGTCTTCGTCGGACGGCAGCGGCGCACCGTGCGGTGGCAAGTTCAACTCCGCCGCCGCTTTGCGCCGCGCAAGACTCCAATCGGTCAGCTCTGATTCGACGATGATGCGAGCCGCGACGGCGGCCAGCGACTCGCGCTCGTGTCCCATCAGAACAGTTGCTGCCGAACTTCCTCGTCCTGCTTGCTGCGCGCGCCTTCGTTGCCCGTGAGCGGATCGACAAAGCGTTTGGGCGGGAATTCGGAGTAATACCAGTCGGTGACGCCAGCCGATTCAACCAGCGAATCGCCTTCGCCACCGGCACCTGTCGTCGCGCTGACCACGCCGGGCGGTGGTTTGAGCGGCGTCTCTGGCATGCCCTTCATGGCGGATTTCATATAGTTAATCCAGATCGGTAGCGCCACGCCGCCGCCTGTTTCTCGCTCGCCGAGCGATTTCGGCTGATCGAAGCCGACCCACGCGATTCCGACCAACGACGAATTGAATCCAGCGAACCAGGCGTCGTAGCTGTCGTTGGTGGTGCCCGTTTTGCCAGCAAGATCATTCCGGCCGAGCGACATCGCTTTGGTCGCGGTGCCCGCGCGCACGACGTCACGCAACATTGTGGTCATGATGAAGGCATTGCGCGGGTCAATCGCCTGTTGCGCGTCCTTGCCCGCGACTACCGGCGTTTCCTGGTAAACAAGCTGCCCTTTGCTGTCGACTATTTTTTTGATGAAGTAGGGCTTGATACGGAAACCACCGTTCGCAAACACTGAATATGCGGCCGCCATTTGCATCGGATTGGTCTGGCCTGCGCCGAGTGCGAGTGTCAGGTAAGCCGGATGTTGCTTCGGATCGAAGCCAAATTTGGTGATGTAATCCTGCGCGTAGCCCGGACCAATCGACCGCAGCACACGGATCGAGACCATGTTTTTTGACTTGGCGAGCGCCGTTCTGACGCGCATCGGACCGTCGTATTTACCGTCGTAGTTTTTCGGCTCCCACGCTTCGCCACCGGTCTGTCCAGCCGAGAAATATAGCGGCGCGTCGTTGATGACGGTGCTGGCTGTGATGCCCTTTTCCAGCGCTGCCGAATAGATAAACGGCTTGAATGAGGAGCCTGGCTGACGACTAGCCTGAGTCACGTGATTGAACTGGTTGCGATAAAAATCGAAACCGCCCACGAGACTCTTCACTGCGCCATCCTTAGGATCCATCGCGACCAGTGCTGCTTCGACCTGGGGCAATTGTGTGATGCGAATCACGTTTTTTTCGTCCTGCGTCACGCGCAGCACTGCACCGCGCCGCAGTCGCTCGCCCGAAGGCGCGTTCTCGGAGAGCGCATTTTTGACAAAACGGATGCCTTCGCCTTCCAGCGTGTAGTTTTCACCTTCACCGCGCGTGATCACGACCTTTTTAGTCGTAGCTTCGAGCACGACTGCTGTTAGCAAGTCATCACTGTCAGGAAATTGCTGCTGCGCGCTGTCAATCGCTTCCGCCAATGCTTCTTTTGACTCTTTGGTGTCTTTACCGGCAGCGGGCAGCTCAACATACGCCTCGGGTCCACGAAACGCATGACGGCGCTCGTATTCCAAAACGCCACGGCGCAGCGACTGGTACGCCGCCTCCTGGTCGCGCGCCTTGATGGTGGTGGTGACCGTCAGGCCACGGGTATACGCCGATTCACCGACCAGATCGAACACGAACTGACGCACCATTTCGTTCAAAAACTCCGAATGAACGGTCGTAACTCCGTCCCGTGAGAGCGTTGAAGGTGCGGCCACGGCAGCCTTGTATTGCTCATCGTTTAGGTAGTCAAGCTCACGCATGCGTCGCAGCACGTACTGTTGGCGCAACGTCGCGCGACTCGCGTTGGCAAATGGGTTGTAGGCAGAGGGCGCCTTTGGCAGCCCGGCGAGCATGGCCGCTTCGGCGACCGTGATACTTGCCAGTGGTTTACCGTAATAGGCCTGAGCGGCGGCCGCGAATCCAAAGGCGCGCTGCCCTAGAAATATCTGATTGATGTAGAGCTCAAGAATCTGATCTTTAGTCAGTTCCTGCTCAATTTTGTAAGTGAGCACTACCTCATTAGCTTTGCGCAAATACCCGGCCAAACCCATGCGTTCGCGCGTCAGGAAGAAATTGCGCGCCACTTGCATGGTGATCGTGCTGGCACCGATACGTGATCCGGTGGTGAGGTTGGTATAGGCCACCCGGAGCGCTGCCAACCAGTCGACTCCCGAGTGCTCATAGAATTTTCCGTCTTCGGCAGCGAGGATCGCCTGCCTGACATGCAGTGGGACATCTTCGAGCTTCACCACGCGACGACGCTCTTCACCGAACTCCGCAAGAGAGACGCCGTCCTCGGACAGCACTCGCAATGGCAGTTTGGGCTGATAGTCAGTCAGCACATCGAGTGAAGGCAGCCGCGCGCTGATGAGCACCCAGACCAGCACGCCCACGACACCACCGACCAGCATGACGCCAGCAAACACAGAAACTAGATAAATCAGCCAACGCTTGAACATGAAAAGACCTTTTCCCCCGGATCCGGCCATCACTCGGGGGCTTTCTCCACAGCGCGCCATTGTCGCAAATGCTGCTGAGCCATGCCGTTGGCAGTAGGCCCCTTATGCCAATGTTGTATTTTTTCTAATTATAGGGGGCCTAATTTTTAGTCACTTCTTGCCAGCGGACGAACCTTATGCAACACTCCTCTCCCAACTTAAAGTTTCAGGCGACATAAAGTCTCCTAAGCTCTGAATGCAAAAAGATTTTTTGGGTTCACTCCGGGGAGTATTCGGTGCAAAAAGCACTCCGCTCATCGGTGTAGACATCAGCAGCACCGCCGTAAAAATGGTGGAGCTGTCCGGCACCCGGCAGCGACCGGAGTTAAGCCGTTATGCCATTGAGCCTTTGCCGCGCGACGCGGTGACGGACGGTAATATCGCAAATCTTGAGGCGGTAGGTGCCACTATTGAGCGCGCTTTGCGGAAATTGGGCTCTCGCTCAAAAACGGCCGCAGTTGCGTTGCCCACCAGTATGGTCATCTCAAAGCGCATCACGCTGCCAGCAACCAACCGCGAAGAAGACCTTGAGTTCGCAGTGGAAGCCGAAGCCAACCAATACATCCCGTTTGCGCTCGACGAGGTCAACCTCGACTTTGCTGTGATCGGGCCTGTCGCCAATGACCCAACTCAAGTTGAGGTCATGATCGCTGCCGCGCGCCGCGAAAAAGTAGAAGATCGTGTCGCCGCACTCGAATCTGCCGGACTGACGCCCGCTGTTATGGACATTGAAGCCATGGCTGTCATGGGCGCCTACGAGCTGATGGCAGAAGCGCTGCCGGGCAAAGGCATTGATCAGAATATCGGTGTGCTGGACGTTGGCGCAACGTCGACACGCTTTTACGTATTTCGAAATGATGAGCAGATTTTCATGCGCGAGAGTCCGTTCGGCGGCAACCAGCTTACGCAAGAAATTCAGCGCGCCTACAACATGACGGGCGAGGAGGCCGAGGCTGCAAAGCGTTCGGGCCATTTGCCCGCGAACTACGATAACGACGTTTTGCGACCTTATGTCGATACGCTCGCTATCGAGGCGGCGCGGGCGTTGCAGTTCTTCCTGACCTCCAGCGCACAGGGCCAGCTCGATTACATGCTGCTTGCGGGTGGCTGCGCAGCACTGCCTGGTTTGTCCGATGCGGTCTCGCGGCGTACCAATGTGATTGCTTCGGTCGCCAATCCTTTTTCCGAGATGGGCTTGAGCCCTGGCGTGAAATCTCGACAACTTGCGGCAGACGCACCGGCATTGCTGGTCGCGTGTGGACTCGCCCTGCGGAGGTTTGACGCATGATTCGCATTAACCTGCTGCCCCACCGCGAGATGAAACGCGCGGTGCGACGCCGCGAATTCAACTTCATACTCATCGGCGTGCTGTTCGGCGTCGCCGCCCTTTGGTACGTTGGCAAGCTGTATCTCGATGAGCGTATCGCCTCGCAACAACGGCGCAATGATTTTCTGGTGGTGGAAAACAAGAAATTGACCGAGCAGATCGATGAGATCAAGAAGCTTAAAGAGCAAACGGCCGCATTGCTTGCACGGAAATCTGTGGTCGAAACACTGCAAGTTAATCGCGGTGCGTCGGTCAAGCTGGTCGATCAGTTAGTGCGTCAACTCCCCGACGGTGTCTACCTGAAATCAGTCAAGCAAACCGGACAAAAAGTCAATTTGATTGGCCTCGCTCAATCGAACGCCCGTGTCTCCACCTTGATGAGAAATCTTGAGTCATCGCCGTATCTCGAAAAGCCGGAGCTGGTTGAGATTAAAGCCGTGACTGACCGCAACCAGCGGGTCAATGAATTCAGCCTCAACATCAGCCTAAAGGGACTCGAAAAAGTACCCGAAAAGTCCGCGTCAACTGGCGCGGCCCCCACAGCTGTGGCTCCTAGCTCGCGTGACAAAGTCATGCAGGCCATTACTAAATAGGGCGTAGACATGACTTGGGACGAAATAAAACGCCTGAATCCGCGCGACATCGGGATTTGGCCGCTGCCAGCAAAATTTGGCGCGATTACGCTGTTGATACTTGTATTGATGGGACTTGCCGCGTATTTCGGCTGGATGCCGCAATACGATGAGCTTGATGCCAAAGAGAAGCAGGAAGTGACGCTGCGCCAGGAATACAGTTCAAAAAAGGCACAAGCCATCAATCTGGATTTGTATGTTCAGCAACTTAAAGAGGTTGAGCAGCAGTTCGGCGCTCTATTACGGCAACTACCCAGCAAGAGCGAGATGGATGCTTTGCTGTCGGATATTAATCAGGCCGGGTTGGGGCGGGGACTTCAATTTGAATTATTCAAGCCAAGTGTCGAGCGGCTGCAAGATTTCTACGCAGAACTGCCCGTTGACTTACGCGTCACCGGCAATTACCACGACATTGGTGCCTTTACCAGTGATGTGTCTCAGTTGTCCCGAATCGTGACATTGAACGACATCGCCATCGTCAACAAAGACCCCAAAGATGGCGTTTTGACGATGGAGGCGGTCGCCAAGACCTTCCGCTACCTTGACGACGAAGAGGTATCAAAGCAGCGCAAGGCGAAGGAAGCGGCTAAGGCGCCTAAATGATGAAGAGGCTCAATACACGCTTAGTCAACTGTTTGTTGATTGCGGGAAGCGCCCTGGTGCTGTCTAGTTGTGGCGGCGGCGATGATCAAGATTTGAAAGCTTGGATGGCCGAACAGGGCCTAGCCGCTAAAGGGAAGATTGATCCCATACCGGGCATGCGTCCCTACGAAGCGTTTACGTATAACGCCTTTGACCAGCCCGATCCGTTCAAGCCCAGAAAAATCGAAACAGGCAAGGGTTCACGTGGTCCCGACATGGCTCGGCGCAAAGAAGCACTGGAGGCGTACCCGCTTGAGACTCTCAAGATGGTCGGCACACTGCAAAAAGGTCGCGCTATTGTGGGCTTGGTGAAGGCTAACGACAACCGCGTTTTTCAAGTTCGACAGGGTAATTACATGGGGCAGAACTTTGGCGTAATTACCGCCATCTCTGACGGTGAAGTGACGATGAAAGAACTATTTCAAGACGGTGCGGGCGATTGGGCCGAACGTCAAACCAAGATCATGCTGCAAGAGCGGGAGCAAAAGAAATGAAGACTACGCAACGATTGCACGCGCTATGCGGGAAGGGGCGAACACTCGCCGCGTTGTTGGCTCTAGCAGCACCGCTGGCAATGGTTGCCTTTGCGCCGACGGCGTCAGCGCAAAACGTCATTGAGGACGTATCGGTCGCCAAAGGCGCTGCTGGTCGCACAACGCTCACTTTTTCGTTGAAAGACCCACTGCCGAATGCACCGTCAGTGTTTGCCATTGCATCACCGCCGCGATTGGTACTTGATTTCGCCAACACAACAAGTCTTGGCAAGGCAACGAACGAAGTCACCGATTCGGTATTACGCAGCTATAACGTTGTACAAGCGCAAGGCCGTACCCGTGTGGTTTTGAATTTGCTCAAGTCGCAGGCGTACGATGTAAAGAGCGATGGCAAAAAGCTCTCGATCGCCCTGTTTGACGCGCCAGGCACCGCGATTGCCGATGCCGCTCCAGCGACCGGCAGATTTACCGCGACCGCAGCCACAGATGGCGCAACGTTTGGGTTGCGCGACGTAGATTTCCGTCGAGGACAAGCGGGCGAAGGTCGCATCATCGTCGATCTGACCGCGGCCAATTCCGGCATCGATATCAAGCCACAAGGCAAACTACTGATCGTCGATTTTCTGCGTACCAATGTGCCGCGCAACCTTGAGCGCAAGCTTGATGTCTCTGACTTTGGTACTCCGGTGCAGATGATTGACACCTTCACTCAAGGTGCAAACACACGCATGGTCATTGAGCCCAAAGGCCTTTGGGAACACTCGGCCTATCAAACTGACAATCGTTTGATCATAGAAATCAAACCTATTGTTGAAGATCCAAACAAATTGACCCAAGGATCACGACCTGGCTATAAAGGCGAGAAACTTTCGCTCAATTTCCAGGACATCGCCGTACGCTCGGTGCTGCAGGTCATTGGCGACTTCACAGGTCTCAATATCATCGTTTCCGACACCGTGGCCGGCAACGTGACGCTACGTCTGAAAGACGTGCCGTGGGATCAGGCGCTTGATCTGGTGATGCAGGCACGTTCACTCGACATGCGGAAAAACGG
This sequence comes from Burkholderiales bacterium, assembly GCA_038223495.1. GTDB lineage: Bacteria > Pseudomonadota > Gammaproteobacteria > Burkholderiales > Casimicrobiaceae > Casimicrobium. The sequence goes on from JBBRGY010000092.1 coordinate 8,149, forward strand.
CAACGTGGTCTGGATCGCGCCAAAAGAAGAATTGGCTCTGAAAGAGAAGCAGGAGCTAGAGGCGAAAGCGCAAGTCGCAGACATTGAGCCCCTACGTACAGAGATGTTCCAGCTGAACTATCAGAAGGCTGAAGAATTGCGCAAAATTCTCGTGCCCACCACCAGCGGTACAGGTGCCAGTGCGTCGACAACCGGTGTACTTTCCAAGCGTGGCAGTGCAACAGTTGACACACGCACCAACGTACTGATCGTTCAGGACACCCCTTCAAAGCTAGCAGAGGTTCGGGCTTTGATTCAGCGTATCGACATTTCAGTCAAGCAAGTGCTCATTGAAGCGCGCGTTGTGATCGCGGACGACAAATTCAGCCGCCAATTGGGTGCCCGATTTGGCGTCGGCGTGGGGATGAACAACAACGGCCGCAATATCGGCATCACGGGCACGCCGCTTGGCGATCCGAATCAGGCCAACGTTCCCGGCACCGGCATCGTCACGGGCTTCTCGCCGTCCAGCTATTACTGGCGTCAGAAGCCAGATGCGACAACTGGTGCTGTCACTGGCGAGTACATCAACTCGGTTCCCTACAACGTAAATCTTCCCGTCAGCAACCCAGCAGGTACGTTGGCAATGACGTTCCTGAACCTCGGCAACGGTAATCTGGTGAATCTTGAGCTTTCCGCGGCGGAGGCTGCCAACCGTGGCAAGGTAATCTCAAGCCCTCGGGTAGTCACAGCAAACAACCAGAAGGCTTCGATCTCGCAGGGTCAGGAATTCAAGCTGCGCGTATCGGGTGGCGTTGGCGGACAATCGTCGGTCGTGACCATTCGCGCAGTGTTGGGTCTCGAAGTGACGCCGCAAGTCACACCCGATGGACGCGTAATTCTTGATGTTGATGTAACTAAAGACTCGATCGCAGGCTTTCAAGACGGGAGTCCCATCGTTAATACTCGCAGAGTCACGACAAAAGTAATTGCCAATAACGGCGACACTGTAGTCCTAGGTGGCATTTACGAGGAGACACTCACTGACTCCACTGACAAAGTGCCGCTTCTTGGTGATGCGCCATTCATCGGCAACCTGTTCAAACGCACCAATCGCGGCACTGACAAGCAGGAATTGCTTATATTCCTGACGCCACGCATACTCACTGACACTTCTGGGACGGTTAACTAGACCAAGCGCGTAGCGCTGTGAGGCATCAAGGCGCGGCACAAACCGCGCCTTTTTTACGTCAAAAAGCGCCGGATACGATCAAACGATTATCCCGCCGCGTAGTGGCATTAGACGGCAAATTTACACTCGTTCATCTTGACTCAAGACTTTCAGATCCGTGCACACGCAAAACATCTTTTTAATTGGTTTGATGGGGTCAGGCAAGACAACCATCGGGCAATTGCTGGCGAAGCGCCTCAATCGACCTTTCTTCGATTCTGACCACGAACTTGAAGCGCGCACAGGCGTAAGCGTAGCAACCGTCTTCGAGATCGAGGGGGAGCCCGCATTTCGTGCGCGGGAAGCACAAGTCATTGATGAGATCACTCTGCAACAGCCCATCATCCTTGGCACTGGCGGCGGCGCAATCCTGAATGCGGGCACGCGCGACGTGCTACGCGCTCGCGGAACAGTTATCTACCTGCATTCAACGCCAGAGACCTCATACGAGCG
>JBBRGY010000093.1:0-9791 GCA_038223495.1 Burkholderiales bacterium
CCGTTTAATTTCATCCGCGACATCGCGCCAGTTGCAGGCATTGTGCGCACGCCAAACGTGATGGTGGTGACGAACGGTTTGCCAGTGAAAACGGTGGCCGAATTCATCGCTTATTGCAAAGCAAACCCGAGCAAGGTGAACATGGCCTCGTCAAGCAGCGGCACTTCCACCCATCTTTCTGGCGAATTGTTCAAATCGATGACCGGGTGCAACATGGTGCACATTCCCTACAAGGGCGCGGGGCCGGTTCTGACCGATTTAATTGGCGGTCAGGTGCAGGTGTTTTTTGACAATCTGCCGTCGTCAGCGGGACACATCAAGGGCGGCACCATTCGCGCGCTTGCGGTCACCTCAGCAGCGCGCGAGCCGTCATTCCCAGATTTGCCTACGGTCGGCGACACCGTGCCCGGTTACGAGGCCACGGCCTGGTTTGGGGTAGGCATGCCAAAGGGCACGCCGCGCGAGGCAATCGACAAAATGAATGCTGCGATCAACACCGCGCTCGCCGACCCGAAGATGCGTACCCGACTCGCTGCATTGGGCGGTCTACCGATTCCCGGTACGCCCGAAGATTTCGGCAAAACCATCGCCGCCGAAACCGAAAAGTGGGCGAAGGTAGTGGCGTCGTCAGGAGCGACGGTCGACTAATTCAATCTGAAGGGTTAGGCCTTGCCACAATGCGACGTCAAGGCTGGTCGACAAAGCGGGCGGGAACGATCAGCCGCCTTTGTGCATGCATCGCGTACATCACTAGCCGAACCGAGCCATCATGAAGAAACGGAAACGACCGTCCGCGCTTATTGCTCGCGAAGCATTTGCGGGCGCGACGGATGCGCGGAAGTGGACGGGTTGTTTTAGTTGCTATCGTGCAAGACGATTTTCTCTACTTTTTAACTTTAGTTTCGTGGAGATCGGGTTGTGGTGATGCGCCATATCGCTAGCGCGCACTCTCAACTCGTTCGGAGGGTGAGCACGTCTGACAATCCTGTCAGCGTGCGACAATACGAATTTCGGCCCCCCATCAAAGCAGTATCCGATGACCGCAAAAACCCCTACCGTAACCACCGAAGCTGCAGGAGTCCACGACTCCGCGCAGCCTGATCAGGAAACCATGCCCGCCAGCGAACGCGTGCGTGGCCGCATCAAAGCCTCAGGCAAGCGCTTTCACGCCAACGACAACATCAGCGAGTTCATCCGCACGGGTGAAGTTGAAGAGCTGCAATCCGAGATTGAGGCGAAACTGCGCGAGGTATTGAAAAGCCTAGTAATTGATACCGAGAGCGATCACAACACGCAGGACACCGCCAAGCGCGTGGCGAAGATGTACCTGAACGAGGTGTTTCGCGGACGCTATGTGCCGCCACCGCCAGTGACGGAGTTCCCCAACGTGGAGCACCTCAATGAGCTGATGATTGTGGGGCCAATCACCATTCGCTCGGCGTGTTCTCATCACTTTTGCCCGATCATGGGACGTATCTGGGTGGGCGTGATGCCAAACCAGCACTCCAATTTGATTGGGCTGTCGAAGTACGCGCGGCTGGCCGACTGGGTCATGAGTCGCCCGCAGATTCAGGAAGAAGCTGTGACGCAATTGGCCAACTTGTTGCAGGACAAAATTCAGCCGGATGGTCTTGCGCTGGTGATGGAGGCCGATCACTTTTGCATGCAATGGCGTGGCGTGAAAGACTTGAACTCAAAAATGATCAACAGCGTGATGCGCGGCTCATTTCTGAAGGACCCGAACTTGCGACGCGAATTTTTGGCACTTGTTGACAACCGGAGGGCTTGATTATGTTGGTTCGCCTCACTTACACCAGCCGCGCGACAGAGTTGCTCACGCCAGCCGCTATGGAGAAAATTCTTGCGTCATCACGCAAGAACAACCCTTCGAATGGCATCACTGGCGTGCTTTGCACCAACAATTACATTTTTCTGCAGATGCTTGAAGGCGGACGCAAAGAGGTGAACGAAACGTACAACCGCATCGTCGCCGACAAGCGGCATCACGATGTGCAGATTCTGAATTTCGAAGAGATCACTGAGCGTAAATTCGCCGTTTGGTCGATGGGCAAAGTGAGCTTTGATCGCGTTAATATGGCGATCTTGTTGAAGCATTCGGCGAAGCCCGTACTTGATCCGTACGCGGTTTCGGGCGGCGTGTCGGTTGCGCTGCTTGAGGACTTGATGGCGAACGCTAGTATTTCGTCCGGCTGATTAGTCGCACAGCGCACGATTAAGTGCAAAAAAGCTCGAATGAAATCGGGCTTTTTTGACGTCGAAAATTTCTGTTAGTCGGCGATAGTGCTACTCTGCGCAAAGTAGAGAACGACCTTCGCAACATGCCTATGACTTCTTGCCGTCGCCCTTCATGGCTTCGAGCTTGGCAATATCGATCTTGTTCACGAGGGATTTGACGTCACTCATCTCGATCCCCTCGGCCGCCACTTCGACCATAAAACGATTGCCGACGACCATTTGAACCTCACCACGCTTACCGGATTTGTCCCACTTTTCGTGCAACTTATGTCCATTCGATGTGGAAGTTTTTTCATAGCCACTGCTGGTTTCTTTGTCGATTTCGACGTTCATCCACATATTGGCGAGGGCAAACGGTCCAGCGAGTGAGCCCGGATCGGTGATCTCAAATCGCACATTCTTGCTACCGTCGGCTGTGCGGAAAGATTGCTTGGCCTCAGACACAGCGATGCCGAACGCGTTGTTCTTCTCGCCGGAGCTTTCGCCCTTGTCAAACCCTGCAAGCTCTTGCGGAAGCGTTTCCTTCAGTTTGCGGAAATCGATCGGTTCGTAGCTTGCGGCGCCAGCAGCGCCAGACGCAGCACCGGCGATTCCACCCAACGCTTTCATCATGTCGCCGACCGCCGCGCCGACGTCCTGCCCGCCTTTGGCTGCGCCAGATTCCAGGCGCTTGCCCGCCGCTTCCATGTCCTTGGACGCTTGCTCAAGTTTCTTCATTGCTTCTTCGCGCGCCACCTGCTCGGGGCTGGGGCCGCAGGCTGCAAGCATGGCAACGGCGCAAAGAGATACAACGGTGGCGGAAAGCTTAGTGATTTTCATGGGATGCGTGTGTGAATTTGCGTGTCAATTAAGACGGATTTAGATGAAAAATTGCGACATGTTCTATCGCGCTCAATTGGGGAGTCCTCAGCCTGCCAACACCATTTAAGCAACGGCGGTCAGGCTGTGCCGCCCACCGTCAAGCCCTCAATGCGCAGCGTTGGCTGCCCAATGCCTACGGGCACGCTTTGGCCTTCTTTGCCGCATACGCCAATGCCCTCGTCGAGCGCCATGTCATTGCCGATCATAGTGATTTTGGTCAACGCATCGGGACCGTTGCCGATCAGCGTTGCGCCTTTGATTGGGTACATCAGCTTGCCGTTTTCGACTTTCCAGGCCTCGTCCATGGTGAACACGAATTTACCGTTGGTGATGTCGACCTGACCGCCGCCAAAGTTCACGGCGTAGATACCGTTTTCGACGCTGGCGATGATCTCCTGTGGATCGCGATCACCGCCGAGCATGTAGGTATTGGTCATGCGGGGCATCGGTAAATGCGCGTAGCTTTCGCGACGTCCATTGCCTGTGGACGCTGAACCCATCAAGCGACCGTTCATCGTGTCCTGAATGTAGCCTTTCAAGATGCCGTCTTCAATGAGCACGGTGGCGTTCGTAGGCGTGCCCTCGTCGTCCACAGTCAGGGAACCACGACGATCTTTCAGCGTGCCATCATCGAGCACGGTGACCCCCTTCGCGGCAACGCGTTCGCCGATACGACCACTGAACGCCGACGAGCCTTTACGATTGAAATCGCCCTCCAGCCCGTGACCGACTGCTTCGTGCAGCAGCACGCCCGGCCAACCTGGTCCGCAAACCACCGGCATGATGCCCGCTGGCGCAGGCCGTGCGTCGAGATTGATAAGAGCCATGTCTACGGCCTCATGCGCACGCTTGGTCATGACCGCGGTGTCGATGCGCTCAAAACCGTAGCGTCCGCCACCGCCCGAGCGACCTTGTTCGCGCTTGCCGTTATGTTCAACGATGGCCGTTACGTTCAGCCGACACAGCGGGCGAACGTCGGACGCCACCACGCCATCGCTACGCATGACGAGCATCACAACGTGTTCACAGGCCAGATTGACCATCACTTGCGTTACACGTGGGTCACGCGCACGCGCGATGGCTTCAGTCTCGCGAAGCAGAGCAATTTTTGCGTCATCACTGATCGACGCAAGCGGATCGGCAGCGGTGTAGAGCGCAGGGGCAATGCGGGTTTGCGGCACGGCGATCGATGCGCTTTGTCCGGCGCGACCAATGGCGGCGACCGTGTTGGCAGCGGTCGTGATCGAGGCCAGACCGATATCGCCCGAGTAGGCGAACGCGGTTTGTTCGCCGGTAATTGCCCTCACGCCGACGCCGGATTCAATCGAAAAGCTGCCGCTCTTGACGATGGATTCTTCGAGTGACCAAGACTCCGATTTGTGATGCTCAAAATACAAATCGGCGAACTCCACGCCGCGTGAAGTCAACCCGCCCAGCGTGCTGGCAAGTTGATCGAGCGAGAGGTTGGCGGGGGTGAGCAGCAGCGATTGCGCAGTGGCGAGTGAAGCAGACATCTAGAGGGTTCTAAAGCGGGGAAGACGAGGATAGGTGAGGGTAGCACAGGTATATCCAAGCCCCTCCTGCCTCCCGAATTCTCCGCGCTATCGCCTTTCGAGCCCTAGGCCAAATGTTTTTTGAAATGTTCCATCGTACGATCCCAAGACAGTTTGGCAGCAGCTTCCTCGTAGCGCGGCGTGGAATTGTTGTGAAAGCCGTGCTGCGTGCCTGCATAAGTATGCGCTTCAAACTTCGTGCCTGATGCTTTGAGTGCAGCCTCGTAAGCGGGCCACGTTCCGTTCACGCCGGGGTCGTTGGCCGCGAAATGAATGAGCATCGCGGCTTTGATGTTGGGCACCTTCGAGGTTTCTGCCGCTGCGCCGTAATAAGGGGCGGACGCCTGCAAATCCGCGCCCATCGTGGCCGCGAGGTAGTTGCTCGTGCCGCCGCCCCAGCAGAAGCCGGTCACGCCGAGTTTGCCCGTCGAGAGTTTGTGCGCCTTGAGCCACTTTGCGCTGTTCAACATGTCGATGCGCAGTTTCGCCTGGTCAAGCTTCGACTGCATCGTGCGGCCATCGTCGTCGTTGCCAGGATAGCCGCCGAGCGGCGCGAGGCCGTCTGGAGCGAGCGCGAGATAGCCTGCCGCTGCGGCGCGCCGCGCGACGTCTTCTACATATGGATTCAAACCGCGATTTTCGTGAATGATCAACACGCTGGGGAACGGTCCTGCGCCAACCGGATGCACGAGATAGCCGCGCATCGCGGAATCCCCCGTGCCATTGCCGCCCGGTGACGCGTAGGTCACGTAAGCCGCTTTGATGCGCGGATCGGTGAACGAAATGGTTTGCGCTTTGGCGTATTGCGGGAGCAACGACGTGGCCATGGCGAGCGCGGGAATGCCCAAGGCGGCGAGCGCGCCGGCGCGTTTGAGGTATTCGCGGCGATCTATCTTGCCGTGGCAATATTCGTCGTACAAATCGTAGACGCGTTGATCAATTTCAGTTTGGGTGATTCCAACAGGGCTCAAAGCGTATCTCCAGAAAAGCAGGGAAACCGCACTCTATCGCGTTGCTTGCAAAACGGAGACGGGATTACCAGCATTTAGCCTTATAGCTTTCGGCTCCAAGTCAAATTTTACAGGGGCTAACGCCTTATTTGTTGTTATGTCGATATAAGACAAATATCAGTCTTAGCCCCTATGCAGACGTTATCTCAATAAAAAGCTATAACGATTTTCACCCTTTGAATCGGTGCCGAGGGTAATCAAAACACTGTTGCTAGCAGTTTCCCTACGATTGAGATGCGGCCGATTGGTGACTTGATGGGCGGTTGATCTTCGTCAGTCTTGCAGCGGTGGCGCAGCCGTAGACTGGATTCATCGCAATTACGCTGAAGTAGATGAGCATGGAAGCAACCGTCTTAGCTGATTCAAACGACATCGGTCCGTACCTGCGATATGTTGTGCAAGCGCATGGGTCCGACCTGTTCCTGACTGTCGGTGCGCCGCCTTCGGTCAAGATTCAGGGCGTGATGCAGCCGATGAAACTGCCGCCTCTCTCGTCCGAGGCGGTCAAGGCGCTCGCTTATTCAGTCATGCGCCCAGCGCAGATCCCTGAATTTGAGCGCACACTGGAGTGTGATCTAGCTTTGGCGGTTGAGGGACTGGGACGATTTCGGTTCAACATTTACATGCAGCGCGGCGAAGTTGCGATGGTCGCGCGCTACATCACAACCGAAATTCCATCCATTGAACAACTCACCTTGCCACCGATACTCAAAGAGTTGGCAATGCTCAAGCGCGGATTGGTTCTGATTGTGGGTGCAGCGGGATCTGGCAAGTCAACGACGTTGGCGGCGATGCTGGACCATCGCAACACCATCGCAACCGGGCACATCCTGACCGTTGAAGACCCGATCGAATTTGTCCATCGACACAAAAAATCGCTGATTGACCAACGCGAAGTGGGGCTTGACACGCGATCATTCGGAGAGGCGCTGCGCCACGCCATGCGCGAAGCACCGGACGTGATCATGATCGGCGAAATCCGTGATCGTGAGACCATGCAGCAGGCCATCACCTACGCCGAGACGGGGCATCTTTGCCTGTCTACGTTGCACGCAAATAACGCCAATCAGGCAATTGATCGCGTGTTAAACCTGTTTCCAGAAGACGCTCGCCATCAGGCGCTGATGGATATGTCGCTTAATCTGCGAGGTGTTGTTGCACAAAGATTGATCAAGGGCGTCCATGGCAAACTCGTTCCCGCCGTTGAGATCATGCTTCAATCGCCCTATGTTTCGGATCTGATTCTCAAGGGTCAGATTGATCAGCTAAAGCCCGCGATGGCAAAGAGCAACGACTTGGGAATGCAAACGTTCGATCAGTCGCTTTTCCAACTCTACGACACTGGCAAAATCACGCTCGATCAGGCGATTGAAAATGCCGATTCGAAAACGGACCTTGCGCTTCACGTGCGGTTAACGACTAGTGCGAAGCCCGACACGTCTGGCATGGAAATGACCTGAGTTCGCGGCTGCGTGGATAAGCCCTGCTCGCGGCGTGGCTCAATACGCGGCAAAACTTTGCGTGAACACCGAACCCAACTAGCGTTTGCCCAGATAAGTCGCGATCACGCGCTCGTCATTCAGCAAATCCGCCGCGTCGCCTTCGAGCGAAAGCTCGCCCGTTTCCAGCACATAACCGTAATCCGCCGTTTGCAGAGCAGCGCGGGCGTTTTGCTCAATCAACAGCACTGATAAGCCCGTCTCGCGCAGCTTCGTAATAGTCGCCAGAATATCGCGCGTGATCAGCGGCGCGAGCCCCAGACTCGGTTCGTCGAGCAGCAGGAGCTTTGGCTTGCCCATGAGCGCGCGACCCACCGCAAGCATTTGCCGCTCGCCGCCAGACAACGTGCCCGCATGCTGTGGCTGGCGCTCTTTCATACGGGGAAACAGCGCGAATACTTCCTCCAGCGTATTCGCGAGTGCGGCGCGCGATTCGCCTGCACGTCGGCGGGCGAAGCCGCCGAGTTCGAGATTTTCGAGCACGGTCATTTCGGCAAACAATTCGCGCTTTTCGGGCACCAGCGACATACCCATGCGCACCAGCGTTTCGGTATCTTTGCCATCGATGCGCTCACCCGCAAAACGAACCGCGCCGCGCGATGGCAACAATCCCATGATTGCGCCAAGCAGCGTGGTTTTTCCAGCACCATTCGGGCCGATCACCGTCGCGATTTTTCCCTTGGGGACCGACAGCGACACCCCACGTACTGCTTCGACCTGGCCGTAAGACACATGAAGATCGGACACTTCGAGCAAGGCGTCGATCACGTCATGCTCCTAAATACGCTTCGCGAACGGCCGGATCGGCTTGCACCGCTTCTGGCAACCCCTGCGCGAGTTTCTGTCCGAAATTCAGCACCACGAGACGATCCACGAGGTCCATTACAAAATCCATGTCGTGTTCGACCAACAACACCGTCATGCCCTCGCCTTTCAAACCGCGAATGAGCTTCGCCAACTGCTCTTTCTCCGCAAAGCGCAAACCCGCAGCCGGTTCATCGAGCAGCAGCAAAATGGGGTCTGACGCCAGCGCACGGGCAATCTCCACAATGCGCTGCTTCCCCAACGGCAAGCTGCTCGCAGTGTCGTGTGCATGCTCGGCGAGGCCAACGCGTTCAAGCTGACGCATGGCTTCAGCGAGTGAAGCCGCTTCGTCTTCGCGGTTCAATTTGAGCGCCGAAGCGACAATGCCCTTTGTCCCGCGAAGATAGGCACCCAGAGCAACGTTCTCAACAACGGTCATCGTCGCCACAAGCTTGACATGCTGAAACGTTCGCGCCAGACCCAGCTTTGAAATCGCGCTGGCGGTCTGCCCCGTCAGCTCTTGCCCCATGAACTTGATGGAGCCAGAAGTGGTGGCCAACGCACCAGAAATCAGGTTGAAACAGGTGCTTTTTCCTGCGCCATTGGGACCGATAAGACCCACGACTTCGCGCGCATTCACCGCGAACGAAACATCATTCACCGCAACCAATCCACCAAAAGTTTTGCGCGCCGTTTGCACATCGAGAACTGGTGAATTTACAACCGGCATCGTGCGATGTTGCAGGCGATCTGCGGCCGCAGGTAACACCCGGTTACGCTTTGACACAAAGCGCTGCAAATAAGGAAGCAAACCATCTCGGGCATATTGCAGAATGACCACGAGCAAAATGCCGAACACAATGATTTCGAACTGACCTGCCTGACCAATGATCTTCGGCAGCAGGTCTTGCAACCATGTTTTCAGGAGCGTAATCAGTGTCGCGCCGAGCACTGCACCCCACACGCTCGTCGCACCACCCACCACCGCCATAAACAGGTACTCGATACCCTGATTAATGCCAAACGGCGTCGGATTCACGAAGCGCTGCAAGTGCGCATACAACCAGCCCGACACACACGCGAGCAGCGCAGCGATCACGAACACAGCCGTCTTCATACGCCCCGGATGCACACCGAACGCTTCGACCATCGTGCTGCCCTGCTTTAACGCACGGATGGCACGACCGGGGCGCGAGTCCAGCAAATTGGCGCAACCCCACAACGCTGCGAGTACAACGATCCAGATGAAATAGTAGTAGTGGCTTTCTTGTTCGAGCGAGAACCCGAAAATCGACACTGGCGGAATCCCGGTGATGCCCGTAAACCCGCCAAACTCCTCGATCGTGCCCATCAAAAAATACAGTGACATGCCCCACGCAATCGTCGCCAACGGCAGATAGTGCCCTCCCATCGACAGCGTGATCAGGCCCAGCAGATAGCCAATCACCAGCGTGACGGCGAGCGCAACGATCAGCGTGAGCCAAGGCGACCAACCATATTGCGTGGTAAGTACCGCTGTCGTGTAGGCGCCCAGACCGACAAACGCCGCCTGTCCAAAACTTATTTGACCAGCGACACCGGTGAGCAAAACGAGGCCCAGCGCTACGAGACTGTAAAGCCCGATGTAATTGAGCAAAGTCACGTAAAACGCCGGCGCGAAGAGCGGCGCAACAACGAGGAGCGCAACAACCGCGAGCACCAATATTCGCATTGTAGAAAGCGACTTCAACTCACTCTTCCTCGTGATGCGTAGTAGTGAACGAGCGCCAAAGCAAAACCGGGATGATCAGCGTGAACACGATGACTTC
>JBBRGY010000094.1:0-9766 GCA_038223495.1 Burkholderiales bacterium
CAATTAAATTGGACTGACTATGAACGCTATTGCCGATAAAGTTTTTACAGATTACGTGATTGCCGACCGCTCGCTGGCCGAGTGGGGCCGTAAAGAAGTCAAGATTGCCGAGACCGAAATGCCGGGCCTGATGGCGATCCGTGAGGAATTCACCAAAGCCCAGCCGCTCAAGGGCGCGCGCATCACGGGCTCGATCCACATGACGATCCAGACCGCCGTTCTGGTCGAAACGCTGCAGGCACTCGGTGCCAGCGTGCGCTGGGCTTCATGCAACATTTTCTCGACGCAAGACCACGCTGCTGCCGCACTTGCCGCACGCGGCACACCCGTGTTCGCCACCAAAGGCGAAACGCTTGCCGAATACTGGGAATACACCCATCGCATCTTCGAATTCGGCGCCAAAGGCACTGAAGGCGAAGGTCCAAACATGATCCTCGACGACGGCGGCGACGCCACACTGTTGATGCATCTCGGTCAGCTCGCAGCGAAAGACGCGTCGCTCATCGCGAACCCAACGTCCGAAGAAGAAACCTGCCTTTACGCCGCGATCAAGGCGAAACTTGCTGTTGATCCCACTTGGTACGAGCGCAAGGCTAAGCACATCATCGGCGTGACCGAAGAGACGACCACCGGCGTGCTGCGCTTAAACGAAATGTCGGCCAAGGGCACGCTCCTGTTCCGCGCTATCAACGTGAACGATTCCGTTACCAAGAGCAAGTTCGATAACCTGTACGGTTGCCGCGAATCGCTGGTCGACAGCATCAAGCGCGCCACTGACGTGATGATCGCTGGCAAGGTTGCCGTAGTCGCTGGTTATGGCGACGTGGGCAAAGGCTCGGCGCAGGCATTGCGCGCGTTGTCCGCTCAAGTTTGGGTGACCGAGATTGACCCGATCATCGCGTTGCAAGCCGCGATGGAAGGTTTCAAAGTCGTGACCATGGAATACGCCGCTGACAAGTGCGATATTTTCGTGTCCGCCACTGGCAACAAGAGCGTGATTCGCTACGAGCACATGGCCGCGATGAAAGACGAAGCCATCGTCTGCAACATCGGCCACTTCGACAACGAAATCGATGTCGCGTCGCTCGAAAAATGCACCTGGGACGAGATCAAGCCACAGGTTGATCACATCATTTTCCCGGATGGAAAAAAGATCACATTGCTGGCGAAGGGCCGTCTCGTGAACCTCGGTTGCGCCACGGGTCACCCAAGCTTCGTGATGAGTTCATCATTCGCCAATCAGGTGATCGCGCAGATGGAGCTGTTCACCAAGCAGGATCAGTATGAATCTGGCAAGGTCTACGTATTGCCGAAACATCTTGACGAAAAAGTTGCGCGTTTGCATCTGAAAAAAGTTGGCGCGATGCTGACTGAACTGACGACCGAGCAAGCGGCGTACATCGGCGTTAGCAAGGCTGGGCCATACAAAGTAGATACTTACCGTTACTAGCATCACCTACTGCGAAGGTCGGGGGTGTCGTTGCGCGATGCCTCGTGTACCTTAAGTACACGTCGCCACCGCGCGCCTAACCCGCGACCTTCTCGCTACGGCTCAATTCGAGCCATGTTTCTAGAAAGACTTCCATGATTCGTCTGCTAATAGTCTGGGTACTCAACGCCGTCGCATTGATGGCCGTCGCCTACTTCATGCCGCAAATCAAAATCACGAGTTTTGTTTCTGCCCTGATCGCGGCGTTCGCGCTGGGCGCAGTGAACACGCTGATACGCCCCGTGCTCACGATCCTGACGCTGCCGATCTCGATCCTGACACTCGGGTTCTTCTACTTGGTCATCAACGGTCTGTTGTTCTGGATGGTCGGCAAGATGCTTAACGGCTTCGCGGTCGATGGTTTTTGGGCAGCGGTGTTTGGCGGCCTACTTTACGGCTTGATCTCGTGGCTGTTGTCGATGATCATTCCGTTCGGTAAAAAATCTACAGCGCCCTAACTTTTTGCGATGCGCGCCGATGTCTTGCTCGTTGAGCGAGGGCTTGCGCCTTCGCGCACTGCTGAGCAGCGTCTGATTGCGGCGGGGCATGTGTTTACGGTTGACGGTTTGGCAAAGGTTGCGCTGACCAAACCAAGTGCCAATGTTCATGATGATGCACAGGTTGAAATCGAAGCGAGCGAGCTGGATCGCTATGTGTCTCGCGGTGGACTCAAACTCGAAGGCGCGCTCACGCATGTTGCGCTCGATGTCAAAAATTTTCGTTGTCTCGATGTGGGTCAATCGACCGGCGGTTTCACCGATTGTTTGCTGCAACGAGGCGCTTCGCATGTGGTCGGCGTCGACGTGGGTCATGATCAATTGCACGCAAAAATTCGCAACGATTCGCGAGTCTCCTGCATCGAAGGCGTGAATGCGCGCACGCTAAAAAACGTGGGTGAGCCTTTCGATCTGATCGTTGCTGACGTATCGTTCATCTCACTCACCAAAGTGTTGCCGCAATGGCCGGCGCTTTTGGGCGATGGCGGGCGAGTGTTATCACTGGTCAAGCCACAGTTCGAAGTGGGTGCTGACAACCTGGCCCGTGGTGGCATTGTGCGCGACGAATCGCTGTACATCAATGTTGAAAAAAACATTCGAAGGACCTGTGCCGATGCGGGCCTCGACGTGCTTGGCTACTTTGGCAGTGCGATCACGGGCGGTGACGGCAATCGCGAATTTTTCGTTTACGCCAAGGTAGCGGCATGAGCGCGCAAAAAGATGAGTTTCGCGACTATTGCATTGAGTTGTTTGCGTCGCTGGTTCCGCATTCGGGTATTGCAGGTATCGTGTCGAAGCGCATGTTCGGTGGCAACGGTTTTTCGATTGACGGTAATACGTTCGCCATCATCGCGACGGATCAACTGTGGCTTAAAGTCGATGATGAATCGCGTAGTGAATTCGAGCAGGCTGGCTGCCAGATATTCACCTACGACATGGCTGGTAAACCACGCAGCATGAGCTATTACACCGTGCCTGACGACGCCATGGAATCTGCCGCATTGATGGCGCCGTGGGCCGAGCTTGCATGGGGTGCGGCGCTTCGCGCGGCCGCCGCTAAAAACAGCAAGATGACAAAGAAAAAAATACCTTCAAAATGAACAATATTTCATTCGAATTTTTCCCGCCCAACACGCCAGAGGGCGCGATAAAGCTGCGCACCGTCACACAACAACTCGGCGCGCTGTCCCCCGAGTTTTTTAGCGTGACGTACGGCGCGGGCGGCTCCACGCGCGACAAAACGCTCTCCACAGTGCTTGAAATCATCGCGTCTGGTCACGCTGCTGCGCCGCATCTATCCTGCATCGGCGCGACTAAACACAGCATCGCCGAAACGCTCGCGCTGTATAAAGAAAAAGGCATTAAACGCATCGTCGCGCTGCGCGGCGATATGCCCAGTGGCACGGTTTCAATGGGTGAGTTTGCCTATGCGTCCGATCTCGTTGCCTTCGTGCGCGAGCACCACGGCGACGATTTCGTGATCGAAATTGCTGCGTATCCCGAGTACCACCCGCAGTGTCGCTACGCCGAACACGACCTCAACAATTTCGTGACCAAGGCCAAGGCTGGCGCGCACTCCGCGATCACACAATTTTTCTTCAATGCCGATGCGTACTTTCACTTCGTCGACGAAGTCAGAAAACGCGGTGTCACCATTCCTATCGTGCCCGGCATCATGCCGTTTCACAACTTCTCTAAGATCGCCCGTTTCGCCGCGAAAGATTCCATCGACGTGCCGCGCTGGATCGCGCTCAAGATGGAGGGCTACATGGACGACGCCGCGTCCATCCGCGCATTCGGCGCGGATGTCATCACTCAGCTGTGCCAGCGCCTCCTGGACGGTGGCGCGCCGGGCATTCACTTCTACACAATGAATCAGGCACCGCTGACGAGCGAAATCGTCAATCGCCTGCGCACCAAATCCGCTTAACTGAAAGAAAGTCAACATGAGCAACCACGTCATCCACACAGATCTCGCCCCCGCCGCCCTCGGCCCCTACTCACAAGCAATCAGTGTGAATTTTGCGTTCAAAGGTACGGTAGTTTTCTGCTCTGGCCAAATCGGGATTGACCCCGCAACAGGCAATTTGCGCGAAGGTTTTGAAGCGCAAGTGGATCAGGCATTTGCCAACATGCAAGCCGTCATCGCGGCTGCAGGTGGAGAGATGTCCGGCATCGCCAAACTCACGCTCTTCCTCACTGATCTCGCGAACTTCGGTTTAGTCAACGCGAAGATGGAGGCGCTGTTTCAAAAGCCCTATCCAGCGCGTTCTACCGTTGGTGTGGCGTCGCTGCCTAAGGGCGCGCTGTTTGAGGCGGAAGCGATTCTGGTCGTCTGATCGCAGAGCGTCGGAGCGCATACATTTCTACGCTTCGCGCTCGAAATCGAGACGTTGGCAAGCATTTCACTGAGATACAACTTTTCCATGAATGCACCGTTACACAGGGGCTATCTCTAACAAATTATGAAAGTCGATAATTCGGCTTTATCGCTCACATCCCTTGTATAGAAAGGATTTTAGGCGAAAGCTCATTTGAGAGGAGGCTTGTTTGCCTGCCTCTCTCGCATGAATTTGACGTCAAATTTGAACCGGGAAAGCGACGCCGAGTTGCGCCGCAATCGGCATTAAAGCAGGCATGATCGTCTCATGCAGCATCACGCCATCGGTTAACTGCTTGCGCTTGCGTGCCAGCCCGCCCTCACCGGGTAAGCGAACCCGCTCAACGCCGGGCCTCGGCTTCGACGCATGCGAAATTTCGCGCAGATGATCAGTCTGCCGCTCCAGCGCAGCGCGGCCACCGAATGCTTCCGGATCGATAACTTGCACGAAAACGTTCGCTCCCCAACCTTCCGGCGGATCCGCGCGACCGAAACCCGTCAAACCAGCCGTCATCGATTCGATCATCAGGCCTAGACCAAAGCCTTTGTGACCCGCGTCTATGCCGCCGAGCGGGAGCAATGCGCCTTTCGGCTCAACGTACGCGACCGAGGGATCATCGCTGCCATTGCCTTCGCTATCGATAAACCAAATGCCCGGCGCGCGTTTGCCTTCTTTCATCAGACGCATGGACGGGCCGTTGGCGGTGATTGAGCTTGAAATGTCGATCATGATGGGGTCGCCGCCCGTCGGAATGCCGATGGCGATGGGGTTGGGCGTCATGATCGGCGTGATGCCGCCGTGTGGCGCGACGCTTGCAGTAAAGGGGTCGGAGCTTTGCACCATGACAATGAAGCCCTCGCGCGCGGGCGCTTCGAGATACGCGCCGAGGCACGCGATGTGATGCGAGCGTTTGATGGTGATGGTGCCAGTGCCGTGCGCCTTTGCCATCGCGCTCGCGGTGCGAATGGCCTTATCGGTTAACCACAAACCCGACAGGCGCTGACCATGCCATGCCTGCGTGACCGTTCTCTGATTTTCAATCACTGGCTCACCGCTGGCTAGCATCTTGCCATCGGCCAACGCGGTGAGGTAACCCGCCAGCAGAGCCATGCCGTGCGTGCTGTGCCCCAGCAAATCCGCCTCCACCAAAATGCGAGCCGATATCGCGGCGATGTCGGCTCGCATGCCGCGTGCCTTGTACAGCGCCTCGCAGAAGGCGATGAGGTCACCATCGCGATAGCGCGGTGTTGAAATTTCGGTCGCCGTCGTTGCCATACACTTGCCCTTCATGCCATTGCCCAATGTCTCAAATGCTACGCCGCTGCCGGGTTCGCCTCCTGCCGCGAGTTCTCTTTCGATCAGCATCGTCGTCTATCGGGTTGATGAGGCAGAACTGGCGCTGAATTTAGGCACGTTGTGGCAGGCGTGCGACCAAGCCGTGCTGACAGACGTTGCGTTGACTTTGATTGACAACAGCGAGCATGGCACGCAATCCGCAGCGCTGCGCGCGCTCGCCGATCGAACCGGCTGGCTGCACGCAAACGTGCTGTCTGGCCACGGCAATGTGGGCTATGGCGCGGGGCACAACCTTGCGATTCGCACCACTACAAAATCTGCGCATCTGGTGCTCAATCCGGACGTAGAACTGGATGCGAACGCACTGCGATCTGGTCTCGCAACGCTTTCGTTGCCCGGCGTTGTGCTCGTGGGTGCGGTGGGCCGCTATGGCGATGGCAGGCCGGGGTATTTGTCCAAACGCATGCCGAGCGTTTGGACGTTTTTTTTGCGCGGATTTGCACCAGCCTGGATCAAGCGGCGCTTTGATGCGCAGTTGGCAAGTTATGAGTATCGCGATTTGCCGAATGATCGCGTGAGTGATGTCATCCTCGTGTCCGGTGCGTTCATGTTGTGTCGCTCGGATGCGCTGCGTTTGGTGGATGGTTTTGATGAGCGCTATTTTTTGCATTTTGAAGATCTTGATTTGTCGTTGCGCCTCGCGCGACAAGGGCGCGTTGTCAGCGATCCAGAGGTCACGTTCATTCATCATGGCGGCAATTCGGCGTCGCGGGGTTTGGCGCACCTTCGCGTGTTCGTGCGCAGCGGAATGCGGTTCTTTAATACGCACGGATGGCGTCTGCTCTAGGCGCGTGCGCGGCCTTTTTCGCGGGCGTCCTACAATCTGCCCCCAGTCCTAACGAATAAAAAGTCCTCCTCATGCGTCCTTCAAACCGATCTTCCGACCAACTTCGCGCGGTCAAAATCACGCCGCACTTCACCGTTCACGCAGAGGGTTCGGTGCTGATCGAATGCGGCAATACGCGCGTGTTGTGTAACGCCAGCGTCGAGAACGGCGTACCGGGTCATAAAAAGGGCTCTGGTGAGGGTTGGGTTACGGCGGAGTACGGCATGCTCCCGCGTTCAACCCATACCCGTTCGCGGCGCGAAGCGGCGAGTGGTAAGCAAAGTGGCCGTACACAGGAAATACAGCGATTGATCGGACGGTCACTGCGTTCGGTCGTTGATTTGAAGAGGCTCGGCGACCGCCAGATCACGCTCGATTGTGATGTGTTGCAGGCGGACGGCGGCACGCGATGTGCGTCGATCACGGGTGCGTATGTGGCACTCGCGATTGCCTGCAACAAATTGGTGAAGGCGGGCACCCTTGCCGCTTCGCCTTTGGTCGATTCCGTCGCTGCGGTGTCCGTTGGGGTGTATCAAGATGCCACCGTGCTCGATCTGGATTACGATGAAGATTCAAATTGTGAAACCGACATGAACGTCGTGATGACAGGTAGCGGGGGCTTCGTCGAAGTACAAGGCACGGCGGAAGGCAAACCGTTTAGCCGCGCTGAAATGGACGCGCTGTTGGCGCTGGCCACTGATGGGTTGAAGCAGTTGACGGCAGCGCAGGTTGCGGCGATTGCGGCGGCTTGATTTGTAGGGCGGGCACTGCCCGCCGTCGTGCACAAGGCGGGCGGTGCCCGTCCTACCAAAACCGACATGAATCTAACCAAAATATACAAGCTGGTCATCGCCACCGGCAATCTGAAAAAACTCAAAGAGTTCGAGCGTCTGCTTGCGCCGTTGGGCATTGAGGTCATCGCGCAAAGCGTGTTCAACGTGCCGGAAGCGCCAGAACCACACTGCACTTTTTTGGAGAATGCACTGGCCAAAGCTCGCAACGCCGCTCGCCATACAGGGCTGCCGTCGCTCGCCGATGACTCGGGCATTTGCGTGCGCGCGCTTGGCGGCCATCCCGGCGTGAACTCCGCGTATCACGCGGGGCAACACAAGAACGACGCCGACAACAACGCAAAGTTGATTGCGGATTTGCACGGCGTCGCGGATCGCGGCGCGCATTACACCGCGCTGCTCGCTCTCGTGATGAGCGAAACTGATCCCGAACCAATCATCGCAGAAGGCCGCTGGTACGGCGAAATCATCGACACGCCGCGCGGTAATGGAGGTTTTGGCTACGACCCGTATTTTCTCGATAAAGAACTGGGTTTGACCGGGGCTGAAATGCCGATTGATCAGAAGGGCGCGCGTTCACATCGCGGCAAGGCGATGGCGAAACTCATCGCTGAACTACAAGAGAGGCTTGGTTAAAGAATGCAAGCGGTTTTAGACGCCATCGAGGCTCGCGTCATCGGCACCATGATCGAGAAGCGCATCACGGTGCCGGACTCGTATCCGCTCACGATTAACTCAATCGTCAACGGCTGTAATCAGATGAACAATCGCGCTCCGGTCACCTCATTGACGGAGACGGAAGTGACGAGCGCAGTCGAGCGTTTGCGCGAGCGTGGCTTTGCTGGGCTCTACACCGGCGCGGCCACGCGCGTGCCAAAGTACGCGGAGCGTTTCGCCGAACGACTGGGCATTGCCGCAGCGGAAACAGCGCTCTTGTGTGAGCTTATGTTGCGCGGTGCGCAGATGCCCGGCGAGCTGCGTTCGCGGGCGGAGCGGATGCATGCGTTTGCAGATTTGGCGGAGCTTGAAGCTACGTTGCAGGCGCTGAGCGAGTTGACGCCACCGCTCGTGGTGCAACTGCCGCGCGAGGCGGGCGCACGCGCGGCGAAATGGCAGCACATGTTGTTTGGCGGTGAAGTGCCCGCGGCCGATGCCGTGGCGTTGCCACCTTCAAAAATGGATCGCGAAGCGGCGCTGTCAGAGCGCGTGTCTGCGCTGGAAACCAAAGTGGCCGAGCTTGACGAAGTGCTGACGGCGCTGCGAATGCAGTTGGGCGCGTAGCTGTTCCATCCGCTACACCAGAATTTGAACTAACTTTTTCATGTCATCTCATCCTCAAGACTCCCATCACACCGCTCGCAAACCGATCACGCTGCATCGCCTGCGTGAGCTGCACGCATCAGGCGAGAAGCTCACGATGCTCACCTGCTACGACGCCACTTTCGCACGTGTGCTTGATGACGCGGGCGTCGAGATGTTGCTGGTCGGCGATTCGCTCGGCATGGTGTTGCAGGGCAAACCGAGCACGGTTCCAGTGACGCTCGATGAGATGGCGTATCACGTTCGCTCGGTCGCCACAGGCAATAAAACGGCGTGGGTCGTTGGCGATATGCCGTTTGCCAGCTACCAGCAATCGCCGTCGCAGGCGATGCAATCAGCGGCCGTGCTGATGCAGGCGGGCGCGCAGATGGTCAAGCTTGAAGGCGGTGGCTGGACGGCGGAGACAGTACATTTTTTGACCGAGCGCGGCGTGCCGGTGTGTGGGCATTTGGGCCTGACGCCGCAGTCGGTGCACGCGCTCGGCGGCTATCGAATTCAGGGCAAGACAGATGAAGCGGCCAATCTGCTGCGCCAGCATGCGAAAGAGCTCTCTGACGCGGGAGCTGCGATGATCGTGTTTGAGTTGATTCCATCTGCACTCGCCGCAGAAATCACGCGCCTCTTGCCGATTCCAACGATTGGTATTGGCGCGGGTGTTGACTGCTCCGGGCAGGTGCTTGTCTTGCACGATATGCTGGGCATCACGCGCGGCAGACTACCTCGCTTTGTAAAGAATTTCATGCAGGGCTACGCGAGCATTGATGAAGGGGTCGCCGCCTACGTGGTTGAGGTGAAGTCGGAGCAATTTCCTGACAATACTGTTCACGGATATTGATCGACCGCAAAATGTTGGGTCCGCATTTCACTGTCCTGCCACCGCTCTCGCTCTACATCCACATTCCGTGGTGCATTCGTAAATGTCCGTATTGCGATTTCAATTCACACGAACAAAGTGGCGTGCTACCCGAGCAGGATTACATCAACGCGTTGATGAGTGATCTTGAAGTGCAGTTGCCCGAATTCTGGGGGCGAACAATTCACACGGTCTTCATCGGCGGTGGCACGCCGAGTTTGTTTTCAGCACGGGCAATTTCGGACATTTTGGC
>JBBRGY010000095.1:0-9727 GCA_038223495.1 Burkholderiales bacterium
GCCCGGCTGCGGCGTTCTCAGTGCTCGTTGTCGTGATCGTTTACATCGTGCTGTTTCTGATTGGGCAGTTACTCGCGCGTTTCCGCGCGCTTGAGGGTGGGCGCGTTGAGAGCATTTTGGGAGGTTGATTTGGAACTGCGAGTGATGTTCAAACGAACCGGAGCACCGGCATGGCGGTGACGGCGGCGCAACCGGTTCCGATTCGGTTGACGGGGATCGGCAAGAGTTTTGAGCATGGCGTCAAGGGTCGCATTCATGCTGTGAACGATGTCAACGTTACGGTTGTTCCCGGTGAGTTGCTGACCTTGCTGGGTCCGTCGGGCTGCGGCAAGACAACCACGCTGCGCATGATTGCCGGGTTTGAGCAACCGACCGAGGGCGAGATTCACATCGGCGAGAAGAACGTCACAGGTCTGCGCGCGAACGAACGCAATATTGGTTTCGTGTTTCAGAACTACGCCATCTTTCCGCATCTTTCGGTGTTTGAGAACGTGGCCTACGGTCTGCGCGTCCAGCAGAAACCGGACGATGAGATCAAACGTGCAGTGGCCGAAGTGCTTGAGCTGGTGGGGTTGTCGGGTTACGCCCAGCAGCATCCCCATCAGCTCTCAGGCGGTGAGCAGCAGCGCGTTGCGCTAGCGCGTGCGATTGTGTTCCGCCCACGTATCTTGCTGTTCGACGAACCGCTCTCTAATCTCGATGCGAAACTGCGTGTGCAGATGCGCAGCGAGATTCAACAACTGCAGAAGCGTCTTGGTATCACCACCGTTTATGTGACCCATGATCAGGAAGAGGCGATGGCGATCTCTGATCGTATTGCGGTCATGGATCGTGGCTCCATTGTGCAAATCGCCAGTGCAGAAGATTTGTACGACCGACCGAGCAATGAATTTGTGGCGCGCTTCATTGGTCGTACTAACCTGTTTGACGGGAAATTGCGCGATGTTACGGACGGTCAAATTGCGGTCGAAGTTTTGGGCCGGACGATCGCCGCCAGCGCGGTGCCTGTTGGTTTGCAATCGGGCGATTCTGTGCGGGTGATGATTCGTCCTGAGCGCATTTCGCTTGCTATCCAGAACGCGAATGGCGTTGACGCCAAAGTGCTGAACCGCACGTTTCTCGGTGAGAAAACTGAATACCACCTATCAGTGGGTGATCAGTTGGTTCAGGCAACGTTATACGGGCAGGGCAAACAGTCGGCATTTGCCGCTGGCGATTCCGTGCAAATTATCCTTCCGGCGGACGGCATTCATTTGATGAAACCATGAACAGACTTTTAGTGCGTACATTTTGGCGGCATTACGTCGCTTCGACTGCGCTGTTGTTCGCCGCTTTCGCTTTTGCGCAAAGCGGTGAAGAGGCGCTTCACGGTGCCGATGGCATATTCGTGTCACCCGATGCTGCCATTGTCTGGGCGGTACTAAAAGCGCCTACTGGCGATAAAGCCACGGTATGGTTCCGAGTGGTGAACTCAACCCGAAAATTCAGTCACGTGAGTGTGGACGGAGTCGATCCGTTCACCAAAAAGCGCGTTCGCGTTGATCCGGGCGTTGCGCTTCAGGCCGATGCACGCCTGCAATCCGATCGTGACACCTTCAGCGATCTACCGAGCCGCGAAGTGCATTTCTATAAGTCGGAGGCCGACTGGAGAGCCGACAAAGCCGCGATGACCGTCTACTATCTTGGCGTTCCCGACACAACGCCCGAGTTCTCCACGCGCGCAGCGCTGGACGATTATTTAAAAACGGTTAAATTGGTGGCTCACCCAGTGGTGGCTCCGAAAGCCCCGTAGTCTTCGGCTTCAGCCCTTCATTGATACAAATCGCGACTGGCATTTGTCATTCAGCATTTCGATGAAAGAACCGTTCTGTAGGGGCTGGCGCGATTTTTAATGGGAAGTCGAGTAGTCAACAAATCAAGCGCTAGCCCCAGTGCGGCTGTCGATCTAGCGTAAAGCTGATAGTGAAATCGTCGCGTTTTTTCGAGCCCAGGTGCAAAACGAATGTCAATCCGCTGTGCTCTAAGAGCTTCCTCGTGCGATCAATTCGAACCCGAGATCAATCGTTTCGGGCGGTACATCCTCGTTAGAAAAACGGCGCAAAAGGTGATCAGCCGTAGACGCGCCGATTTCGGCTTTGGGCGGTCGGATTGTGGACAAACTGGGCAGGCTGTGCGCCGCAAAATCCAGATCGCCAAAACCAATCAATGCAAGGTCTTGCGGAATGCGAATGCCTTGACGCTGGCAGTGAAACAAACCGCCCAGCATGAGCACATCGTTCGAAAAGAATACCCCATCGACTTCGGGGTGCGCCGCTAAAAGTGCTTCCAGCGCACGGGCACCGTTCGCCACGTTTGCGCGGCCCATCGGCCCGGAGACGACGGGCGCATGCGCATTAGTCTCGCGGACCACCTCTGCAAAACCATCGCCGCGTTGCGCCGCGCGGCGGTCAAGATCCAGCGCAGCACCGATGTACGCGATGCACTGCTTCCCTCGCGCGTACAAGTGTTGAGCCGCCGCCCGCCCCACCGCACGGTGCGAAAAGCCGATCAGTGTGTCTAGCGGGTTATCGCCCATCTCCCACATTTCGACTACAGGTGTGTCGGTACCCAGCAACCGCTTCAGTGCGCCGCGCGAATGCGTTTGCCCGGTCAACACAATCGCAGCGGGCGACCACGACAGGAACGAATTGATGAGGGCCTCTTCGCGCTCTAGTGAATAGTCGCTGTTACCCAACATGATTTGGTATCCATCGCTTTCAAAGCGGGCCGCCATCGCTTCGATAGTGGCTGAAAAAAATGAGTTGATTAGCGACGGCACGATGACGCCAATCGTGCGCGTTCGCGATGCGGCCAGCCCTCCGGCCATCACATTTGGAACATAGCCAAGCTGTTCGATGGCCGCATCGACCTGCGCGCGGAGCGCAGCCGATTCCGAGGCAGGATGACGCAAGGCACGCGATACCGTCGCGGTGGAGACCCCGGCGATCTGTGCAACATCCGCCATTTGCGCGCGACCCGTCGTGCGACGGAGAGCGACTTTCGATGGAGAACCGCTATCGCCAATCGTGGTGTCTGTCATCGCTATATCTCTGAATTTGATCAATAGTCGCGTTTTGCAAGCGCTTGCAAGATTGGAACAAAAAGTAGATAAGTTTCATGAGTTTCAATACTATATCGCCAATGATGCAATAATTTGCAAGCGCTGTCACAAGACAAAAGATAGGCCAAAAAGCGGATAACCGCGAAAGATGCCTACGAATGTGACCGACAAGGAGTGAAGTCGCTGCATTTTGAATGCAGCGCTCATGCGAAGCGAAAAGTATCAAGCGGTCTGCCGAACATCGGCAACTGATGGAGGAACGGTAGGCATGGCAAGTGTCAGTCTTCGCAAGCTCGTCAAATATTACGGCGACACCCTGATCGTGCGCGGCATCGATCTTGAAATTGCGCACAACGAATTTGTAGCGTTAGTCGGCCCATCCGGGTGCGGTAAGAGCACCACGCTTCGCATGATCGCAGGCCTGGAAGATATCAGCGACGGTGAGATTCTGATTGACGACGAAATCGTCAATGAGCTTGAGCCCAAAAATCGCGATATCGCGATGGTGTTTCAGGACTATGCGCTGTATCCGCACATGAGTGTGCTGGAAAACATGTCGTTCGGTCTCTCTGTGCAAAAGGTGCCGAAAGCGGAAATCGCAGAACGCGTGCGCGTCGCTGCGGAGATTTTGAACATCACCGATTTGCTGCAACGTAAGCCAAAGCAGTTATCCGGCGGTCAACGACAGCGCGTTGCAATGGGTCGCGCCATTGTGCGACGCCCAAAAGTTTTTTTGTTTGATTAACCGCTGTCAAACCTCGATGCGAAGCTACGCGTGCAAATGCGCACGGAAATCAAAAAGCTGCACCGCCGCGTTGCTACCACGGTGGTCTACGTGACTCACGATCAGGTCGAGGCGATGACGCTGGCCGACAAAATCGTTGTAATGCGTGGCGGAGTGATTGAGCAGGCTGGCACGCCAGATCAGGTCTACAACCAGCCATCGTCGGTTTTCGTTGCGGGCTTCATCGGCTCGCCGACCATGAACTTTATCAAGGGCCGCGTCGACGCTGACGCCAACACTGTCGTGGTAAACGACCATGGACGCGACACCCGGCTGACACTGTCACCCGCTCAAACGCAACGTTATGCGGCGCGAGCGGGCACCGAGGTCATCGTCGGTATTCGGCCCGAGCATTTCGCGCCCGCGTCGGCCACGAACACCTCTGCTGGGCAGATCACAGCGCGTGTCGATGTGATTGAGCCGCTCGGTTCGGACACGCTCGTGTTTTTCACAGTGGCTGGTGCTGAGGTCATCGCGCGAGTCCCACCGTCGACGCCCGCTGCGTCGGGTCAGGACATTGCCCTCGCAATTGACGTGACGCAAATTCATTTGTTTGACCCCGTGACCGAAAAAGTGATTTGACGTGATTCAGTTTGGTCTGATCGGCTATGGACTTTGGGGCAAGCATCATGCTCACGCAATTGCCAACGCCAACGGAATGACGCTGGCGGCGATTGCATGCGCATCCGATCAGACTGCGCAAACCGCACGTGAAGATTATCCGGACACGCATGTGGTCAAAGGCTACGAGAACTTGCTGGCGATGCCTCATATTGACGCCGTGTCGATCGTGGCCCCCAACTATCAACATGCTGAGATGGCAATCGCTGCGCTGACTGCTGGTAAGAACGTGCTGCTGGAAAAGCCGATTGCATGTACGGCGGCGGATTGTGACCGCATGATCGCCGCTGCGCAGGCCAATGAGCGCACGATTTCCGTCGTTCATCAGTTCCGGTTATCGACTCAATGGGGTCAATTAAAGCAGTGGATCGACGATGGTGAAATTGGCGATCCGCTGTACGCGAACGTAAGTTTGTTTCGCTTTCCTTACCGCCCCGGCTCGGGTGCCTGGCGATACGATCAGGCGAAAGTTGGTTCATGGATTCTGGAAGAGCCCGTTCACTTCTTCGATAGCGTGATGTGGTATTTCGAGCGCTTCGGCGATCCTGTATCCGTCAGCGCCGCCGGTAACTCGCGAACCGCTATGAACGGTTTGAACGAAAACTTCAGCAGCATTTTGCGATGGCCCAATGGGGCGTACGCGACGATCACGCAAACGCTGTCCGGGTTCGAAAATCATCAGGTGTTTGAGGTGGTCGGCACCGAAGGCTCGATTCGCACCTGGTGGTCCGGCGTCACCGACCGAACCATGCATCCGACGTTTGAAATCAAGCTCAAACGTAAGGGCAGTGACACGTGCGAAACCGTGACGGTCGGCCCGTCCGGTGAGGTCTACGAGCTAGCCGAAACCTATCGCCGTATTGGCGCTGCATTTCATAACAAGAAGCCACTCGTTTCTGCGGAAGAAGCACGCAAACGCATCATCGTTTGCATTGAGGCAGAGCGATCGTTAGCCGACGGCAAAGAAGTCCCATTGATATTTCACTAGAACCGTGTTGACAGTACGTTGATTAAAAACCAAAAGGAGAGAACCATGTTGAGGACAATATCGAAAAACCCGATCTCACGCGCACTTCAGATTGCAGTAGGGGCCGTTTGCCTGGCCGCATTGAGTGCGGGCCCGGCCCACGCAGAGCAGAAAAAAATCAGCTTTTTAACCTGGAATATTTCTGATCAAGCCGATCTGTTCAAAGAATGGATCGCCGAGTTCAAAAAAATCCGGCCCGACGTCGACGTCGAATGGCTCGATAAAAAGGGCACCGAATTCCCCGCCTACTACCAGACGCAAGTCATAGCAGGCACGCCGCCGGACATCATCAACACGCAGGGCGGTCTGTGGCTTGAGTACGCTGCGGCTGGCGGCCTGGTTGACATCACACCCTACCTGGCGAAAGATGCGGACGTACGCAAACGCTTTAACAAGGACTACCTTGCGAACTGGGTGTATGGCGGCAAGAATTACATGCTGCCGTTCTACGTCAACAAGACGCTTTTGTTCTACAACAAGACCATGTTCAAAGAAGCCGGCTTGAAGGGTGAGCCGAAGAATTTCGAAGAAATCATGCAGTTCGCTACGAAAATGGCGAAGGGTGAAAAGACCGGACTGGTGACGCTCAATTTCGACTGGCTTTACTGGCCGTTTTTCAAAATGAATGGCGTCGAGCTATTGACGCCTGATTTGAAGAAGGCGGCGTTCAACACACCGAAGGCCGTGAAAGTTCTGGAAGAACTGACCAAGGCGACGGCCAACGGCGGCATCAACAAAATATCCTGGACCGGTCGTTGGGTCGAGCCAAACGGCGCGTTTGCCGCTGGCAACGTGGGCATGTTGCATGCCCATTCGCCCGCCTTCTTCTTCGTCAAAGGTCAGGGCGCATGGGTCAATGCCGACACGCTCGGAGTCATGAATATTCCCGGTGGTTGGGCAACCCCGAATTTGCAAGGCTGGGGCATTTCAAAGGGGTCGAAAAACCCCGAGGCCGCTTGGGAATTCATGAAGATGATTACCAACGACAAGTGGACGCAGGAATTCAGCAAACGTCGCAAAGTGCTCACCGCCAATATTGCCTCAGACAAGGTAACGCTGGATACGATGAAAAAAGAAGACCCGTTAGCCGCCTCGGTCTTGCAGACGCAGCTTGAGAACACGGACAAACTGACCGGTAACTGGCCACTCGCCAACGACTCGCAAGTGAAAGATGCGTTCTATACGGAGATTCAGAATGCGGTGTTAGGTCGCAAGACCGCTGCGGCTGCGCTTAAGGATGCAGAAACCAAAGTCAACCGTGTACTTGGCGGGCGCTAATCGCGAGCAAACGCACATTTTGTTTTCTCGAACCCCGAGCGCAGTGAAATAAGTCAATGGGAACAGACGTTCTACCCAACGTTGCGCAAAGTACACCGCCGATTCTTTCCGGACGACCCGGACGCACCGGCGGTGCGGGCATGAGCCGCAAACGAAAGCGCGAGCTTATTCTGGTGTGGGCCTTTCTGTTGCCGTCGCTAGTGATATTTTTTCTCTACCGGGTGCTTCCTCTGTTGTGGAATGCGATGCTGTCGTTTCAGGCTTTTTCGCTGTTCGGCGAAACCAAATGGACCGGCTTTTCGCACTATCAGGACATGATGGAAGATGAGGTGTTCTGGACGTCGCTCTGGAACACCCTGATTTACATGGCGAGCGCGCCGGTTGGCATCGTGCTGGCGCTCGTCATTTCGCTGATGGTGAATTCCAACGTGCGCGGCAAAAATATCTACCGCACGATCGTGTTCTTGTCCTATCCACTGATGACAGTTGCGGTGGGCATCATCTGGCGCTGGATGTTTGATGAGAAGGTTGGCCTGTTCAATTTCATTTTGCGTTCGTTGCACATCATCGACCAACCGCTGCCTTTTCTGCAGTCGTTTGAGCTCGCGCTACCCTCAGTGTTGCTCGCCAACGTGTGGCAGATTCTCGGTTTTTACATGATCATTTTGCTGGCAGGATTGCAAAACATTCCGCAGAATTTGTATGAGGCGGCTGCGATTGACGGCGCGAATGGCAGACAACAATTTTTCCGGATCACGTTGCCGCTGCTGCGACCGTCGATATTTCTTGCGTTCGTGATCGGCATCATGACGTCGTTCACGAGTTTTGATCTGGTGTACGTCATGACGCAGGGTGGGCCCGGCAATAGCTCGGAGTTGCTCGTGACCTACATCTACAAGGCCGCATTTGTGCTCGGCAAGATTGACTATGCGGCAGCGCTGACGCTCGTGCAATTCGTTTTGCTGGTCGTCTTGACGTGGGTGGGTAATCGCCTGTCCGGTGGTGACGCTGGCGCAGTGGAGACTGAATGATGCAAGCCAGCGCGATCAAACGCAAACGCGACCCAGCCAATCGATACCCACATTGGCCGATTCATCTGGCTTTGCTGTCGATCAGTTTTTGCATGTTGCTACCGTTCTACTGGGTGCTGAAAACCAGTCTCACGGGCGAGAACATTTTTTCCTATCCGCCGAGCGTTCTTCCGGTCGATCCGCATCCGTTCTATTACGTCGATGTCTGGTACTTCATCCCGTTTGCCCGCTTTCTGGCCAACAGCATCATCGTATCGGGCCTGTCGATTGCCGCCAACGTTCTGTTTAACGCAATGGCAGCCTATGCGCTGACCAGGCATTTCAAAGGGCGCGGCCTCATCATCACGTTGTTGTTGTCGTGCATGATGATTCCGTTCCAGACGACGATCGTTCCTGCCTATTTGATTACCGGAAAGCTCGGCTTGCTCAATAGCTATCTGGGCATGGCGTTGCCGACGTTCTCGACCATCGTGTGCATCTTTGTTTACAAGGCGAGCTTTGAAGCGGTGCCCAAATCGCTCATTGATGCGGCACGCATTGATGGGTTGTCTGAGTTGCAAATCATCATGAAAATCATGGTTCCGCTTTCCACTTCGGCAGTCGCCACGAATGTGATTTTGTGTTTCATCTGGTCGTGGAATAACTTCTTGTGGCCGCTCATCATCGTGCGTGATCCGATGATGCAACCGCTGCCGCTCGGTTTGTCGCGATTCCTGAGCGATCACGAGAATTCGACGGGTGCGCTCTATGCGTTTTGCATCATGGTGCTGGTGCCCGGTATCACGTTGTTCCTGATGGCGCAGAAAGAATTTGTTCGTGGCCTCACATCGGGTGCGACCAAAGGGTAGCCATGCAAAACAAATGGCTCCCCCTTCTTGCCAACCGCTTTGTGCTGCTGCCGCTCGCTGTTGCAATCGTGGTGGCGCTGTGGAATGTGTATATCGCGATGCACGATGACGGCATCGTGCGCGGTCGTGTTGTTGCCGCTGACGGCAACCCGGTTGCCGGTGCGATTGTGAAACTTACAGAACAGAATTTCACGACCAACTCTGATCGGGGGCAAACCACCAGCCGCGCAGATGGCAGTTTTGAGTTTACGGATAACCGCTCACACAGCATTCAGGTGCGCGCTGAAAAAGAAGGGGTCGGACGCTCCGTGCAGTTGCCCGTGAGACTGTATTTTCGTGCCCAGAACGTCACGCTCGGTGAACCGCTTGTGTTGAAAAGCACTGCGAAGTAGCAGACAGGAAATCAAATGTCGTTGAACAAAAAAAGCATTGCAGACCTGCGTAGTCAACGCTGGTTAGCACCCGAGGGGGTGCGCGCGTTTGCGCATCGCTCACGTCTTGCGCAGGTGGGCTGGAATCGCTCTGATTTCATGGGCCGCCCAGTGATCGGCATCATCAACACTTGGAGCGATATTTCGACGTGTCACTCGCATTTGCGGGAGCGTGCGCAGAAAGTGCGCGAGGGCGTGCTGCGCGCTGGCGGCTGGCCGATTGAGCTGCCCGCGATGAGCTTGGGCGAAGTATGGGTCAAACCTACAACGATGCTCTATCGCAACTTTCTGGCGATGGAAACAGAAGAGCTGATTCGATCGCATCCGATTGACGGCGTGGTGTTGATGGGGGGCTGCGACAAGACGACACCAGCGCTACTCATGGGCGCGTTCTCAATGAATTTACCCACAATCTTTATTCCGGCGGGAGCCTCGTCAAACGCATCGTTCAAGGGCCAGAAAGTCGGCACCGGGACGCACACGATGAAGTTCTGGGCCGAACGTCGCGCAGGCAACATGCCCGACGACGATTGGCTGGAGCTTGAGAGCTGCATGACACGCAGCCCCGGTACCTGCAACACGGCGGGCACGGCAACAACAATGACAG
>JBBRGY010000096.1:0-9715 GCA_038223495.1 Burkholderiales bacterium
AGCGCCCAGTGTAGCGACGAATACCGAAAAAGCTTGGGCGTAGTGCTCGCGAATACATGTTCCGGAAGCCGCTAGTTAAATGCCAGCGGCGCTGATCAGGCGATCTTTGCCACCCGAGCCTGCAACCGCTGCAAGTCGATTCGTAAGCGCTGAATGTCTGAAGCGAACTTTGATACGTCGTCGCGCTCGGCGACAAGCTCGGCTTCGGTGTGCAGGTAACGTTTCCCAGCTTCGTGGAGGCTGCTTTGGGCGTTGTCGCCCAGCGCCTTGAGTGCGCGGAAAAAGCGAACCGCTTCGTTCGCAAGAATCGGCCCAACAACGCGCTCGAGCTCGGCTTCTGCGGCGAGCGGCAACGATGCGAACGCTTTGGAAACATCCTGCAACAACGCGGCCTGGCCGGAGATTTTCGCGCTGCGTAGCGCCGCTTCTTTGCCCTGTGCGATGAGCGGTAGCGCGGACAACGGAAACTCTACGCTGACGGTCAAATCTTTGTCTGAAAGCGACGATGCGCCCGCTTCGAAGGTGCCATCAGTCGTGATTTTTAGCGTGGTCGATAGCGGCGGCATGCGCACTTGCAGTGTCTCGCCGGCGTGTGCAGCGAGCAGCTTTCGTGCGACTTCATCGTGCGACAGGAGGCGGGAAAGGGCGCGAGCGATGAGCGATGAAGGAAGCATTCGGCTATTTTCGCAGAGGTAGCAGTACGGACGAAGCGGGAAACAAAAAAGCCGACGCTAGGTCGGCTTTTTCGAAGCGCTGAGATGATCAGGCTTGCTGAATCCCCGCGACCAGCCAGCCTTTGCTGCCGTCCACGGGCTTGACCAGGTTCCAGACTTCGCTAAACACGGAGCCCATGACCATGCCGTCTTCGCGCATCTTGCCGGTGAATTCGACACTCGCCCAGTATTGACCACGTTCCGTCTCGATGCCCATCAGAGTCGCTTGCAATTCTTCGACGTGGGTCGCTTCTTTGTTTCCACCGATCACGTCTTTGGCGATCTGGTTGTAGAACTCGTCGGTCGAGAAATCGCGCACAGCGTCAAGGTCGCCCTTGTCGTTGGCAGCTTGCATGCTCATGAACTGCTTTTTGGCTTGTTCTTCGAACCCCGATTTCTCAAAACCTGCCGGGATACCGAAGCCGCCAGCGAGGCCGGAGGCCATGACAGGCGCAGCAGCACCAGCGCTGTTCGAGCCTGCCGCGCCTGCACCTGCGTACTGCATCGGTTGCGCTTCAGGGGCACGGCTAAACGGAGAGGCTGAATTGTTGCCAACGCCCGGCATGCCCGGACCACCGGCTGTGGCTGCGGCCTGCTTGTTCATCATCTTGCGGCCAAAGTAGACCATCGCGGCGATACCGATCAGAGCGATCAGCAAAAAGCCCATAAAACCGCCCGCTCCCATTTGCGAGAACAGGTAGCCGAGCCCGAGGCCTGCTGCAATTCCCATCAAAGGCCCCGCCATGCGCGACATCATGCTGGGCTTTGCTGCGGCTGCGGCTGCACCGGCGGTGCCAGCTGCTGGAGCAGCCATCGCGGCGTTAGCGGGTGCGCTGGTGGGTGAGACGCCGGATTTGGCGTCAGAGACGGAGCTGCGCTGCGCGCCCACAGATTTGCCGCCGCCAAATTTTTTGGCATCGACGGTCGCGGCGCTAAACGCGAGGGCGACGGCCGCGATGGTGATACTTAGAGTTTTCAACATAGGTCTTGTCCTTTCAGAACAGGATCGGAAATTTAAATCGCAGTCCGGTGCCAAATCGTAGTGATTTGTGAGCGTCCGACTACGCCATGAAATGTAGCGGTGAAATCGTCTTTTTCAATAGAAAAGTTGACGAAATTGACTAGGGATTTTCCCCTAGTCAGGTTTTAGTCAGGTTTTATGAGCGTTTTCAGGCGACAAGGCGGATCAAAAGCGGTAACCGCGATGCACGGCAACGATGCCACCGGTCAAATTGAAATATTCCACGCGTTGAAATCCCGCCGATTCGAACATCGTTTTCAGCTCGGCTTGCGGCGGATGCATGCGAATGCTTTCTGCCAGATATTGATAGCTGGATGCGTCACCCGCGATCTTCGCGCCGAGCTTCGGCAGGATGTTGAACGAATACCAGTCGTAAGGACCTTTGAGCAGCGCGTTCGGACGCGAGAACTCCAGCACCAGCGCTCGGCCGCCGATTTTGAGTACGCGGTGCATTTCGGCCAGCGCGCGGTCTTTGTGCGTCACGTTGCGCAGACCAAACGCGATGGTCACGGCGTCAAAGCTTTTGTCCGCAAACGGTAACGCTTCGGCATTACATTGCGTAGACGGCGTCACCACGCCATTGTCGAGCAGCGCATTGCGGCCTTCGAGCAGCATTGCGGAATTGATATCGGTGTGCAGAACGAGCCCGGTCGGGCCAACGATCGGCTGCAACAGGCGAATCAGATCGCCCGTACCGCTTGCGAGGTCAAGCACGCGCTCGCCCTTTCGCAGTTGCAATTGATCAACAGCAAAGCGCTTCCAGATGCGATGCAGACCACCCGACATCGCGTCGTTCATGACGTCATATTTCGAAGCGACGGAATCGAAAACGCCGCGAACTCTGTCCTGCTTGGCCGCCTCATCGACGGTTTGATAGCCAAAGTGCGTGGTGCCCTTGTCGCCGCTGGTCTGATTAGTCACGTTGTGCTCCTGCTTTGTCGAGTCGGGCCAGATATTCGTCCCACAGGCGATCCTTTTCGATGCACAACTTGTTGAGGTAATCCCACGAAAAAATGCCGGAGTTATGGCCATCGCTAAACGTCGGGCGCACGGCGTACATGCCGACGGGTTCAAGCTCGGTGATGTCCACATTTCGCTTGCCGACTTGAAGGACTTCCTGACCGGGGCCATGTCCGCGCACTTCGGCAGACGGCGAATGCACGCGAAGGAATTCGAAGCTGAGTTCGTGCGCTTTTTCGCCATAGGCCAACGCCAGGACGTGGCGCTTACGATCCAGCGTCAGTTCGGTGGGGATGGGAGTGTCGCGTTCTAATCCGGGCATGTGGGCATCTCTAAAATCATTTATGGGGCGCATTGCGTCGTCGCGCGGTGCTCGCGTTTGTGCGAAAAGCGCTCACGTACCAGGACGTACGTTGCGGTTGCTGTGCTCCACGCTCCTAATACTGCATCCCCAAAAATGATTTTAGAGACGCTCACGGACTGCTGTTGGCGACTAAATGCGCCGAGCGCGTATTTTCGCAGGGTTCTCAGGGCGAAGTCGCCGGCCATGTTGCCAGCACCACGCCCGCCAGCGCAAACGCGAATGCAATGGCGTGCACGACGGTGAAACTCTCACCCAAAAAAATCACACCAACTAGCGCTGATGTGATGGGTAGAAACACAGTAAATATCCCTGCCTTGGATGCGGGAACTTTCTTCAATCCGGTCATCCACAGCCACACCGTCCACATGCTTGCAGCGAGGGCATAGAGCGCCAACCCGCCCCAAACGCCAACGGAAACCACCTGGAAATCAAACGACAGCGCAGCCCAAATTCCGAAGGGCGTTACCAGTGCGAGACCCCACACGTTAATGAGTGCGCTGATGCGCTTGGGTGAAACGTTGCCGGTTAGGCGCTTTCCGATCACGACGTAACTCGCCTCGCAGAACACCGCGCCGATCAGCAGCAGCGTGCCAAGTACGGAGGTTGAAGTTTCGGACGCTTCACCTCGAGAAAGCGCCAGCGCGGACACGCCTGCGACGGCGAGCGCGATGGCTACGATCATACGGGCCGACATGCGTTCGTGCAGAAATATCCTCGACAGCAGCGCCACGGCTGCGGGAATTCCCGCCATGATGATTCCTGCCGAAATCGCAGTGGCGTGCTTCATGCCAAACAGCATGCAAATCGAAAACAAAAAATTGCCGAGAAAGGATTCGAGGAACAACAGATTCTTCGTTCGCGTGTCGAGCGGAGGTTCATTGACACCGCGTTTGAGCCAGGTTGCCATCGCGACGGCTGCAATGCCAAAGCGCAGCCACGCCAGCAGAAACACCGGAAACACCGAAACCAGCAATTTCGAAAAACCGACGTAAGCGCCAACGATCATCATGGCGCTGGCGAGAGACAAGTAAGAGAGCATTTGTAAAGGCTACGTGGTGCGGAAAGCGACTACAGCTTTACCGTAGAAACACCTACGCATAGGGGCATAAAGCCGATTTTCATGGAAGTCGACAAATGACAAAAAACTCGGTTTAGCCTCGATGAAGCCGTGGTTTCATGGGAAAGCTGTAGCGGTGGCGCGAACCGTAAAGAGCGATTTTGAGTCTCTCGCGCCTACTTCACCATGTCCAGATGCTCAAGGCCTGCCAACATATTGCGGCCTTTCGATTCATGGCCTTCGAGTTTGATGCGCAGGCGCACGTCGTTCACGCTGTCGGCGTTTCGGAGTGCGTCTTCGTAACTGATGTGCCCCGCTTCATGCAGCTGGAATAGCGCCTGGTCAAACGTTTGCATACCAAGCTCGGTTGATTTCTTCATGATCTCTTTGATCTCGGTGACCTCGCCTTTGAAGATCATGTCCGCAATCAGCGGCGAATTCAGCAGCACTTCCACCGCCGGCACGCGGCCTTTGCCGTCGCGCTTGACGATGAGACGCTGTGACACGAACGAGCGTAGGTTCAACGACAAGTCCATCAGAAGCTGCGCGCGGCGCTCATCGGGGAAGAAGTTTATGATGCGATCCAGCGCCTGGTTCGTGTTGTTTGCGTGCAGCGTGGCGAGGCATAGATGTCCGGTTTCAGCAAAGGCAATCGCATGATCCATCGCGTCGCGATCACGGATTTCGCCGATGATGATGACGTCCGGTGCCTGACGCAGACTGTTTCTGAGTGCGACGCCCCAGTTCTCGGTATCGCTGCCAATTTCGCGTTGCGTGATGATGCAGTTACGATGCTCGTGAACGAATTCAATCGGGTCTTCGATGGAGATGATGTGGCCGCGCGAATTGCGGTTGCGGTGATCGATCATCGCAGCCATCGACGTGGACTTGCCACTGCCGGTTGCGCCGACAAAAATCACGAGGCCACGCTTTGCCATGACGATGTCGCGCAGGATCGGTGGCAACATCAATTCTTCAAAGCGCGGGATGGTCGTGTTGATCGTTCGAATCACGATGCCCACGTTGTTTTGCTGCATGAACGCGCTGCACCGGAAGCGGCCCGTGCCCGGCGGATTGATCGCGAAATTGCATTCGTTAGTGCGTTCGAACTCGGCGGCCTGCTTGTCGTTCATGATCGAACGGGCGAGCGTCAACGTGTGAATTCCCGAGAGTACGGTCTTTGAGACAGCGGTGATTTCCCCGTCGACTTTGAGCGCGGGCGCGAAGCCCGCAGTCAGGAAAAGGTCCGACGCTTTGCGCTGAACCATCATGACCAACAGCGAGTTCATAAAGGTGGTGGCTTGTTCGCGTTCCATAGGTACTTCCTTAACTATTCTCGCTGATTACGCGAACATTTCGGGCTGACGCGCGGCGAGTCTGGCCTCGCCTGGGGCGATGAGATTTCGCTTCACGAGCCCTTCCAGACATTGATCCAGCGTCTGCATGCCTTGACCGAGACTGGTCTGAATGACGGAGTACATCTGAGCGATTTTGTTCTCGCGAATCAGGTTCCTAATTGCCGAATTGCCGATCATGATTTCGTGCGCAGCAATTCGACCGCTGCCGTCTTTGCGTTTGAGTAGCGACTGCGAGATTACGGCGACCAGCGACTCGGACAACATCGAACGCGTCATGTCTTTTTCGGCAGCGGGAAACACGTCGACGATACGGTCAATCGTTTTCGCGGCGGACGACGTGTGCAACGTGCCAAACACCAGATGGCCAGTTTCGGCAGCGGTCAGCGCCAAGCGAATCGTTTCCAGATCACGCATCTCACCGATCAGGATCACGTCGGGATCTTCACGCAATGCGGAACGCAAAGCGTTGGAGAACGATAAAGTTTGCTCACCCAACTCGCGCTGGTTAATCAGACATTTTTTGCTTTCATGCACGAACTCAATCGGGTCTTCAACCGTCAGGATGTGGCCCATGATGTTTTCATTGGCGTGGTTGACCATTGCGGCCAGCGTCGTCGATTTGCCTGAACCGGTCGGACCCGTGACGAGCACCAGACCGCGCGGTTTCAACGCCAGATCGGCAAAGATTTTTGGCGTTGCCAACTCTTCCAGCGAAAGCACACGCGATGGAATGGTTCGGAATACCGCCGCGGCGCCGCGTTCCTGATTGAAAGCATTGACGCGAAAACGCGCAAGGTTCGGGATCTCGAACGAAAAATCGACCTCAAGGTTTTCTTCGAAGACTTTTCGCTGTGCGTCCGACATGATGTCGTAGACGAGGCTGTGTACGTCCTTGTGCTCCATCGCGGGCAGATTGATCCGCCGTATGTCACCGTCCACGCGAAGCATGGGTGGCAGACCGGCTGACAAATGCAGGTCGGACGCCTTGTTCTTAACCGAGAAGGCCAGTAGCTCCGAAATATCCATCCCTATAATTCCTTCTCAATCCACAAGCTTGTTGTGATATTTTGTATCCGTCTGCGGCCACCACGGGTGGGCGCGCCAGAGCTTATTCCCTTGACATTGTCATTATGACCGCAAGCTCAGAGCCTTCGCAAGCAATCGACAAACTTGACGCCGTGCGCGCGCGCCTGCAGGCAGCCGCGCAACAGGCGGGTCGCGACGGACGCGACGTTCAACTTCTCGCGGTGAGCAAACTGCAGCCCAGCGAGAAAATTCGTGCGCTTTATGCCGCAGGGCAACGCGCATTTGGCGAAAACTACGTGCAAGAGGCGGAAGCAAAGATTGCCGAACTCTCCGATTTATCGGATATTGAATGGCATTTGATCGGTCCACTGCAATCGAACAAAACGCGTGGCGTGGCTGAAACGGTGCACTGGGTGCATTCCGTGGATCGGTTGAAAATTGCCGAGCGGTTGTCGGCGCAGCGGCCAGCGTCGATGCCACCGCTCAACGTGTGCATTCAAGTCAACATCAGCGGCGAGACATCAAAAAGCGGCTGCGAGCCCGATCAGGCGTTAGCGCTGATTCAGGCGGTGCATGCATTGCCGCGCCTTCGCGTGCGCGGGGTGATGGGTATGCCGCAGCCCGATATTGGCGACGCCGCCACGCGAACGCAATTTTCTCAACTGGCCGCATTGTTTGCTGATGCGAAATCACTAGTGCCAACCATTGATACGTTGTCGATGGGCATGTCAGATGATCTCGAAATTGCCGTCGCCTGCGGTTCGACCATGGTCCGCGTTGGCACCGCGCTGTTCGGCGCGCGGCCTGCTGCGTAAAACAAAAGGAATCTGTGAAAAAAATCTGTTTCGTCGGTGGCGGCAATATGGCGAGCGCCATGCTGGCTGGACTGCGTAAAAAGCACCCTGCGCTCGATTGCCACATCATCGAGCCGTTCGCGCCAGCGCGTGAAAAGTTGGCGCTACTCGGCGTGACGGTGCACGAAGCTGCAAACCGCGCGGCTATTGATGGCGCGGACGCCGTGGTGCTCGCGGTCAAGCCGCAAGTGTTGAAACAAGTGTGCGCGGAGTTGCTTCCATTTTTGAGAGGCGAGCTCATTGTCAGCATCGCAGCAGGGACGCGGATTTCGACATTAGCGCGATGGTTGAATGATCATCAACGCATCGTGCGCACCATGCCAAATACGCCTGCACTGATTGGTCAGGGCATCACGGGTTTATTTGCGCCAACGACTGTCGCGGCGACGGACGTCGCAACCGCGACGGAGCTCATGCAATCCACGGGCGTCGTCGTTCCCGTTGAAAGCGAGGCCAGGATTGATGCGGTGACCGCCGTGTCGGGCAGTGGACCAGCCTACGTGTTTCACTGGATCGAATCGATGCTGGCAGCGGCGCAAGGTGTTGGCTTCGACGCCGCTGACGCACGCACGTTGGTGCTCGCCACGCTGAAGGGCGCGACTGCGCTTGCGGAGGCTTCGGACGAATCGCCGTCGGTATTGCGTGAACGCGTGACCTCGAAGGGCGGCACCACGGCAGCGGCACTCGGCGTGCTTGACGAGCGCGGCGTGCAACAGGCGTTGATTGACGCCGTTCGAGCGGCACGTGATCGGGGGGCTGAGTTGGGTGAAACGCTCGATGAGGCGTGACACTAGCCACCGGGCGGCCGTGGCTTTGCGAGATCAAAGGCGGCGTTGAAATTGCAATTTACGTGCAGCCCGGAGCCAAGGCGACTGAAGTCGCGGGTGAACATGATGGCGCGCTGAAGCTGCGCATTAATGCGCCGCCCGTGGACGGCAAAGCGAACGCTGCGGTGATCGCGTTTCTGGCTTTGAGACTGGGCGTCACCAAGTCGCAGATTACGCTGATTTCTGGCGATAAAAGCCGGCGCAAACGGCTGCGCGTTTCGGGCGTTTCTCCTGACCTGGCACAGGGAAAATTGCTAGCAACTTAAACGTGGAAGCGCCGGTACACTGGGGCTACGTGCGAAAAAGAGCAGATGTCGATAAATAGACTATTCTCGATCTAGCCCCTGTTAAATCTGGAATACGTCGAAAAGCTGTTGACTAAACGAACAACCTACGCATCATTGACGGCTCGGCAAACGCTGCCTCAGCAACTGCAAATACAGCGCGCCGTCGAGCGCCTGTCCGGTGCGTTGCGATTGCCACAGCGTCTCGCCCAGGCACTCCAGAATTTCATGAACTGCCGCATGTTCGTCATCGTGCTTCGCCGCTAACTGCGCGTGAATCGCACGAATCCCGATCGGCTGATCGATGTCTAGTTGCTCCTGAATGGCGAGATGAAATCCGAGGTGCAAAAACGGGTTGATGTCGCCCGCTTCGGGCCGCCAGTCGGTGGTCACAAACGATTCCGGATTCTGCAGAATCCGGTGATATTCCGGATGCAAGTTCAGAATCGCCGCAGTTTTTTCTTCGAGCGGCGACAGCGGGTCGTTGCGCTGAAATTTCGCCCAAGTGTCGATAAAAAATTGTCGCGCCTGATCGCGTGAAGGGTTGAACATTAGACTTAGAGAGCTATTTTTGTGGGAGCGGTTTTATCTCGATTGCGTGGCGAGCGGCGGTTGCGGTAAATCCGATTCCACCGCCGCACCGGCGCGTTTTCCTGAAAATTCGCACTCATCGAAAACCACGCACTGACCGCACTTAGGATTGCGCGCGACGCAGATGTAGCGCCCATGCAGGATGAGCAGATGATGGGCGATTCGCAGGAACTCCGGCGGCGTGAATTTCATCAGCTTTCGCTCGACCTCGTCAACGTTCTTTCCGGGTGCGAGTTTCATGCGATTGGCGACGCGAAAAACGTGCGTGTCCACCGCGAACGTGTGCTCGCCAAACGCCTCGTTCAGCACAACATTCGCCGTCTTCCGGCCGACGCCGGGCAGGGCTTCCAGCGACGCACGACTATGCGGCACTTCGCCGCCGTGAAGCTCGACGAGTTGACGCGCGGCGGCAACCGCGTTCTTCGCTTTGTTGCGAAACAGACCAATCGTTTTAATGTGCTCCATCAGTTTTTCTTCGCCCAGCGCCACGAGGTCCGCCGGCGTTTTCACGGTCGGGAAAAATCGGCGCGTCGCGATATTGACCGCTTTGTCGGTGGTCTGCGCGGAGCACAGCACGGCAATCACGAGTTGAAACGGATTGCCGTACTCTAGCTCGGTCTTTGGATTGGGGTTATCTGCCGCCAGTTTCGCGAAGATGCG
>JBBRGY010000097.1:0-9663 GCA_038223495.1 Burkholderiales bacterium
GTCCTGCCTGCGCCGAACCAATCCGGCGGCGGCGCGCTTTTACTTGCGGCAGGACATTCGTCGCCAGCCATTCTCACCCAAAGCGCTGTGGCGACTGCTGACGGTATAGATGCCAACATGAAGCTGCCGATTTCTATTGTCATCCCGACCTATCAACGCGAGCAGGTGCTTGTGGATACGATTGAGTATCTGCTGGCACTGCCCGCATCTGCGGCCGAAATCATCGTGGTTGATCAAACCAGGCAGCACTCAGACGCCACTGAACGCAGTCTCGCCGCTTTTGCATCATCGGGGCAAATCCATTGGGTTCGTG
Organism: Burkholderiales bacterium; assembly: GCA_038223495.1. Taxonomy (GTDB): domain Bacteria; phylum Pseudomonadota; class Gammaproteobacteria; order Burkholderiales; family Casimicrobiaceae; genus Casimicrobium. The sequence continues at coordinate 314 of JBBRGY010000097.1, forward strand.
TTGAATGGGCATCTATCCCGAAGGCGATGAATCGGGGCCTCTGCCTCGCCACGCAACCGTTGGTGTTGTTTCTGGACGACGATATTCGACCTGACTTACAGCTGGTTGCCGCGCACATTGAGGCTCATCACGTCCATCCTGACATCATTGCGGCGGGTCGGGTTTTGCAGCCGTGGCACATGGGCAAGGATTTTTCCGCCGATCGTCACTTTCACTTTGCCAGTTTGACGCCGTGTGTGATCAACGAGTTTATGGGTGGAAATTTCTCAATCCGAAAGGATAGCGCGCTCAGTTTAGGTGGGTTCGACGAAAATTTCGTTCAGGTCGCCTACCGATTTGAAGCAGAGTTTGCTCATCGATTTGTGCTGTCACGCCGAGACATTCGATTCGTCCCGCAAGCTTGCATTGATCACCTCAAATCGGCGGAAGGCGGAACCAGAGCACACGGCAAACTGCTCACCACGATGCGGCCCAGTCATTCGGTGGGCAACTACTATTTCATGTTACGAACCAAGCCGTGGTGGAAGAGCCTCGCGATGATTTGCTGGCAACCGTTTCGGTCCGTGGCAACACGTCATCACTTGCGAAATCCCTGGTGGATCGTGCCCTCATTCATTGCTGAGTTGCGTGGTGTATGGTGGGCGCTGCGATTGTTTGTTCGTGGGCCGCGATACATCGACTCGCATGTCGGTAGGCAATTACATGGTTGAAATTGCACTCATTGGCATGCTTGCAGTGACTTTGATCTCCGCGCTGAAGTGGAGGTCGGCGCTGTTGCTGTGCGTTGTTGTTGCCTTACTGCAGGATCCGCTGAGAAAGCTCACGCCGGGGCAGCCGCTGTACTACAACGGGTTTGTGGGCATCGTGTTCGCGGCCGCGTTTGTCGGCGCCTCAATGTCGGGGGCGCGGTTGGGGCCCAACATGATCTACGGATGGCGGCAGGATCTGAATCTGCCTTTTCTGCTGTTCATTACTTTATTGGCTTTTCAGGCAGTACATTCCTATGCGCGGTGGGACAACCTCTACCTTCCGCTGATTGGTGCTATTTTCTATCTGGCTCCCATCACGGCAATCACGTTTTCTCATCAACTGGCGGTACGCATCGGCACCTCGGGCATCATGCGCTGGATGTGGTTCTACGTCATTTGCCTGATTCCGTGGTTGGTGGGCATCTACCTTGAAAGCATTGGAATCAGCTCACCTGTGCTCGGTGAGGTGGGTGCTGGGCAAATCATTTACAACGTGGGAGCGCCGACTAAGGCGACGGCTGGCCTGTTTCGTGCAGCTGAGGTGGCGGCATGGCACGTTGCAACCACGTGCATATTCCTGTTTATGGTGCTGAATGGTCGAAAGCTCTCGATCCCTAAAACGGCTTTGGTGATCGTTGCTGTTGTCTTTCTGGTGAGCGTTGGGCTGCTGACGGGGCGACGCAAGATGCTGGTGCAAGTTGTCGTTTTCGCTAGCGCCTATTTTTTTCTGGTTTCCTGGTTTATACGGGGGCGCGGAAAACTCGCTGTCGTTGTGGCGTTGTTCGGGCTGGCCGCGTTTGGCACTGTACTCGCGTCGTTTTCGCCAGATCCGGGTGAAATCTCTGTGGATGCCGTCTCTACTCCGTCTGCCAGAGATACAAAATTCGATGCCTGGCAGGCTCGTGGGTTAACCGTGTTTTCAGATATCCCCGACCGTTTCCGCATGCTGGGCTACGTGCCTGTTATTGATGTGGTTTACAAGTTTGGATGGTGGGGCGCTGGCCTCGGCGCTGGTGGGCAGGGTTCGCAATACTTTGGTGGCGGCATGCAAAAATTTGGCGGAGCAATTGAAGGCGGGCTAGGAAAAGTAGCGCTAGACGTTGGCATTCCGGGCTTAGCGATATTTTTCTGGCTGCTGGCGACTTTTGCCCGGTTGGTATGGTTCCGACTCAAGGCGCTATCGCTGACATCAAAAAAGCATGCGAACCTTGCGTTCGGTTTGGTCGCCTTCCTGATTTCAAATTTGGCTGCGTTTTCGGTGGCCACTCAGGTTTTTGGCGACGTCTACATTTTGCTGACGATTGGTTGGTCCATCGGCATTTTGCTTGCGCTGCCTGCTATTGCGGCGCGCGAACTGGGCGTCGTGGCTGCGGCTCAGACCATTTCTCCTCCTTTGCAGCGAAATTTGGGGCGAGGCTTGCCTGGCGTTGCTGCCGGTCTGGACAAACCAAAAATCGCGCCGCGCGTCAATCCGTGAACATTTGATGTACAGCGAACGGCCCGAGGCATTGGCGTCTGGCACATCCCCTTCTGTCGCTTCGTCATGAAAGTGTTGCAGGTCATCCCGTCGCTGTCCTGGGTTCACGGCGGGCCGAGTCGTGCTATCCGAGTGATTGAGCATGCGCTGATCGACCAGGGGATCAGCGTAGAAACCATTGCAACCGACGATGATGGCCATGGCAAACGAGTTCAACGTGTTTACGGACAACCGCTGACAGAAGAAGGAACCATCAGGCGGTATTTTCGCAAGTGGTTCGACTTCTACATCGTTGCGCCCGGCATGCTCGTTTGGTTGCTTCGAAATGTTCACCGGTACGATGTGGTGCACGTGCATGCGCAGTTCTCGTTTGCCAGTTTGGCGGGCACTTGGGCCGCCAGACGTGCCGGCGTTCCCTACATCATCCGGCCATTGGGAACACTTAGTCGCTACAGCCTTCAAAGTCGGCGACCGTGGGTCAAAAAACTGTCGTTGTTGCTGTTTGAGAAGCGTCTGCTGCGCGACGCCGCGGCGGTGCACTTCACCAGTGAACTGGAAAAATCCGAGGCACTTGCGCTTGGGGTGCCGTTGCGGGCGCGCGTCATCCCCCTGGCGGTGGAGGGAGGGCCCAGCCCGAGCCGGACAACCGTCGAACGGCACTTTCCCGCGCTGATCAATTCGGAGGTTGTGCTGTATCTGTCGCGAATTGACCCCAAAAAGAATATCGAAGGCCTGCTGCGGGCGTTTGCGCTGTGTGCGGCGGGTCGACCGCAACTACGATTGCTTGTTGTAGGGGATGGTCTGACAACCTATCTTTCGTCTTTAAAGTCGCTCGCGCGTGACCTCGGCGTGGAGCAAAAAGTGGTGTGGGCAGGGCACTTATCGGGGGAGGCAAAAGCCGCTGCATTGGGCGTCGCGTCGGTGTTTGCGCTCCCTTCGTTTTCCGAGAATTTTGGTATTGCTGCGGTCGAGGCGCTCGCGGCAGGCGTCCCCAGTGTTTTGAGCGAGGGCGTCGCTATCGCTGGCGATGCTCGCGATGCAGGTGCTGCATTGGTGTGCACCACCGAGCCCGCGTCGATTGCGGGAACATTGACGACGCTGCTGGACGACGCGGAGGCGCGCCACCGCATGTCCGACCTTGCGCGCGCATTTGCGGAACGGACGTACTCTGTGAGCACGATGGGGCGGTCACTAATCGACCTTTACAATCACGTCGTAGAAGAAAAAACGAGAAGATAAGCAGTGGGCGAACGTGTTTTGGTGACGGGCGGTGCGGGCTACATTGGTAGCCATACGTGTAAAGCGCTGGCGTTGGCCGGTTTTGAACCGATTGCTTACGACAATCTGTCCGCAGGCCATGCGGGTGCCGTTCGCTGGGGACCGCTTGTTCAAGGCGACACCCGAGATCGTGCCGCCCTTGATCGGGCTCTGGGCCAGTTTAAGCCCATCGCGGTCATGCATTTCGCCGCTCGCATCGCCGTCGGCGAATCGGTGATCGACCCGATGAGCCACTATTCGAACAATGTTGCTGGCAGCCTGACGCTCCTGGACGCAATTCGCGACGTTGGGATCGAACAGTTTGTTTTTTCCAGTACCGCAGCAGTCTATGGAACACCACAGCAGGTTCCGATGCCAGAGCATCATCCGAAACTGCCGATCAATCCTTATGGACGTACAAAGCTTGTGGTCGAGGAGGCGTTGGCAGATTGTCGAGCGGCTTATGGTCTCCAGAGCGTCAGCCTGCGATATTTCAACGCGGCAGGAGCCGACGACGCGGGCGAGATCGGCGAATTACACATTCCAGAGACACACCTTGTTCCGCTGGTGCTAGACGTGGCAAGCGGAAAAAGCGAATTCATCACCGTGTTCGGCGATGACTACGACACGCCTGACGGCACCTGTATACGTGACTATGTACACGTGTCGGACTTGGCGGATGCGCACGTCATTGCATTACGGGCGCTAAAAGACAAGACTGCGCCTGCTGTTTTGAACGTGGGCGTTGGGCGCGGCTATTCTGTGCTTGAGGTAATCAATTGCGTGCGTGCCGTTACTGGCAAGGACGTGGCGGTGCGGCTAGGCAGTCGACGCGAAGGTGATCCACCATCGCTGGTTGCGCAATGCCATTTGCTTCGTGACCGCTTGGGCTGGAACCCGCGGCGATCTGACCTTGAAACCATTGTGCGGACTGCGTGGGCCTGGCATCAGGGATCAAAGTTTTGATTGACAACAATCAAGCTGCTCGCGCCGCGCCCGTTGCCGCCGTTGTCCTTTGCTTTAATGAGCAAACGAATATTCGGGGCTGCCTGGAGAGCGTTAAAGGGTGGGCCAATATCTTTGTGGTCGACTCAGGCAGCACCGACAAGACACTCGCTATTTGTCGCGAATATACCGATCAAATTCACACCCACCCCTACGCGAATCACGCCGATCAGTGGCAGTGGGCGCTGGACAATTTACCCATTGATGCCGACTGGATACTTGCGCTTGACGCAGACTTCGTGGTGTCGACCGACTTGCGCCAGCAAATCGAACGCGACTTACCCAAACTGGCGGCAGATGTTGACGGCGTCTATGTGCGGCATCGATACGTTTTTGGCGGTGGCGCGATCCGCTTTGGTGGTACCAAGCAATTCTGGCTGCGATTGATTCGCCGCGGACGCGCGTTGCCCGACCTGAGTGATTTAGTGGATTTCCGATTCAATGTCGAACGTCGAACGGCGCAATTCTCCGCCGCAGTGATTGAGTACAACCGCCACGACGATGACATTTCTACGTGGACTAAAAAGCAGGATAAATTTTCGCTTCGCCTGGCGGTGGAGGAGGAGTTACGTCGCGCTGACATGATCTCGTGGAGCGGTCGGCCCAATCTGCTGGGCAATCCAGATGAGCGATTCATGTGGCTCAGAGATGCGTGGTTGCGGCTGCCGCTGTTCATTCGACCCGCCATTTACTTTCTGTACCGCTACCTGCTGATGCTCGGCTTTCTGGACGGTCGCGCCGGATTTTTGTATCACTTTCTTCAAGGCTTCTGGCTCCGCGTCATGGTGGACTGGAAGATCATGCAATTGCGTGCCCTGTCATTGTCCGCGCAGGAGCTGTTGACTGTAAAAGAGCGCATGTTCACCACGCGGGATGGTTCAGTGGCGACCGTCACCGATCATCTTCGTAATCAATAAATCGGTTCGGAACAAACATGTCAATTATTCTTGGAATCAATGCCTTTCATGGCGACTCCTCGGCATGCATTGTGCGCGATGGAGAACTCATCAATGCGGCTGAGGAGGAGCGGTTTCGCCGTATCAAGCATTGGGCTGGATTCCCCTCCGAGGCGATCAAATGGTGCTTGCAGGACGCGGGGATCAAGCTTGCCGAAGTCGGGCATATCGCCGTTAATCAGGACTCCAAAGCAAACATTGGCAAGAAGGTTGCGTACACGCTCCTGAAGCGGCCAGACTTGAGTCTGGTGCTGGATCGCATTCGCAACAAACGTGAGCGTGACGGCATTGATGTGCATCTGGCCAAGGCGTTCCCGAATGACGCGTTTACTGGCAAGACCCACGCTGTTGAGCATCACGTTGCGCACTTGTCGTCGGCGTTTCACGTGTCGCCATTTTCAGAGGCAGTGGTGGTTTCGGTAGACGGGTTTGGTGACTTTGCCAGTGCCGCTTGGGGGTATGGGCGCGGCACTCAAATCGAGGTGGATGATCGCGTTTATTTTCCGCACTCACTAGGGACCTTCTATCAGGCACTAACGCAGTATCTCGGTTTCCCTAACTACGGCGACGAGTACAAGGTGATGGGGCTGGCACCTTACGGTGAGCCTCACTTCCTCCCCGAGATGCGAAAAATCGTGGAACTGCTGGACGACGGAAGTTTTCGTCTGAATCTGAGCTACTTTAGGCACGCACGAGAGAAAATCGAATACGAATGGGAGAACGGTTCCCCGAGTGTGGGCACGTTGTTCGCGCCTGCGCTGGAGACGCTGCTAGGCAAAGCGCGCAGCAGCGATGAACCGCTTGAACAGAAACACAAGGACATCGCACGTTCGATACAGGCGATGTATGAGGAAGCGTTTTTTCATCTGCTCAACGCGCTGCATCGAAAACATGGAGGATCGGCCATTTGCATCGCCGGTGGGTGCGGCATGAATTCCGTTGCCAACGGGAAGATTACGCTCCGCACACCGTTTAAGCAGGTGTACGTACAGTCGGCAGCAGGTGACGCCGGCGGGGCGATCGGCGCGGCGTATTCGGTATGGCATGGTTTGGGCGGTGCGCGCGGTCCGGCGATGAACCACGCCTATCTTGGGCCAGGATATGACGACGCAACGATTGGCGCGCTGCTCGATGAGCACCGGGTCGCTATTGCGTCGGCAGGCTGCACCGTACGACACGTTTCTGATGAGGCGGAGCTCTGCGCTGAAACTGCGAACGCTATCGTTGAAGGCAAGGTGATCGGCTGGTTTCAGGGACGTATGGAATGGGGCCCCCGTGCACTGGGTAATCGTTCGATTTTGGGCGACCCGCGTCGGGCCGACATGAAAGACATTCTCAATCTCAAAATCAAGCGGCGCGAGTCATTTCGTCCGTTTGCTCCTTCGGTGTTGAGGGAGGCGGTGCCCGAATGGTTCGAGCTGGATGGGGACGTGCCCTTCATGATGCAGGTCTATCCGATTCGCGCAGAGAAACGGTCATTGATTCCTGCAGTGACTCACGTTGATGGTTCGGGGCGCTTGCAAACGGTTGATCAGACTACCAATCCTCGTTACTACCGCTTGATCGAAGCGTTTAGAGCGAGAACCGGCGTGCCGATGGTGCTCAACACATCGTTCAATGAGAACGAACCTGTGGTTTGTCAGCCCAGCGAGGCGCTGGATTGTTTCTTGCGAACGAAGATGGATGTTCTGGTCATCGGTTCCTGGTTGTTAAACAGGGCCTAGGCGCAATGCAAGCTGCGATGGGGAGTGTCGATAGCCAGGCAGTTGATGACCGCCCGAGGCGCACAGGTTCAACTAAATTTCGCCAACGTTAATTGGCTGCGTGAATCTGCGTGAAAGTTTCTATCGTCATCGTCGTTTACAACAATCGCAGCACCGTTGCGCAGGCGATTGAATCAGTGCTCAGTCAGCGCTATGCCGATATCGAACTGATTGTTGTCGACGGGGCCTCAACCGATGGAACGCGCGAAGTGCTTGCCCAGTATGCCTCGAAAATATCTGTGCTGGTAAGCGAACCGGATCAAGGTATTTATGACGCATTGAACAAAGGCATTGGTCTCGCAACCGGAGACATTGTCGGGTTTCTGCATTCGGATGATTTGCTGGCCGACGACGCAGCCATTACGCGAGTCGTTGATTGCATGAAGGATTCGACAGTGGACGCGGTGTATGGTGACCTGGTCTACGTACGCCAGGACGACACGGCGCGAGTTGTGCGAACCTGGCGCGCCGGACGGTTCAGTCCATCGAGTTTGGCGCGCGGCTGGATGCCACCTCACCCCACGTTCTATGCGCGACGTGAGATTTACGAACGGTTGGGAAGCTTTGACACGACATTTCGAATCGCTGCCGACTATGACTGTATGCTGCGTTTTCTGAAAGCGGGCGTTCGTGTGAACTACATTCCGCACCTTCAGGTGCGTATGCGAGTTGGCGGCATCAGTAATCGATCTTTTTCGAGCATCGTCGCGAAATCAGTTGAAGACTTCCGCGCTCTTCGCAAAAATAATATCGGGGCCGCCGTCGCGCTCATGTGCAAGAACGTCCGCAAAGTGCCGCAATTTTTTTTACGGTCAGCCAGGTAGTGTTTTGCAGTGATAACGTCAGCGTCAATCAATGCCTACCACCGGGCTCCCACGTCTGGCGTTGCAAGAATTAGTTGTGCTTAATGTTTCATTACGTTTCCAAGTTTGCTTCGCTTTTTTTGCAGCCCTTAAACTGGATCGCGATACTTTTAGTCGCAGGCGTTGTTCTGCTGTTCGTCCGCTCGCAGCGCCTGCGAAGTTTCGGGCGCACTTTGTGCGCCGGCGCGGCTCTGCTGCTGTTGCTGGCGGGATGGCACCCGCTACCCGAGGCATTGATCAGCGCACTCGAAGATCGACACGCGCCGCCCACGTCTGATCTATCCGGATTCACAGGTATGGTTGTACTGGGGGGCGTGTTCAGCGCCTATGATGGTCGAGATCGCATTCAGCCGGCGTTAGGGTGCGCCGGTGACCGGGTCGTGGTGCCGGTACCCCTCATGAATCAATACCGTAATATGCTTTTGCTGTTTACAGGTGGGGCCGCTTTTCCCGCGCCGCCTATTCAGGCGGAGGCTACGGCAGCGCGAACGTATTTCGAGCGGATGGGCACTGACATGAGTCGTGTGTTGTTTGAGTCGCAGTCGCGTGACACTTACGAAAACGCCACATTTAGTCGTCATGTGCCGACGGTGGATGCCAGCAAGCCCTGGTTGCTGATCACTTCAGCCTCGCACATGACAAGAGCCCTTGCCACTTTCCGAAAGGCCGGGTGGAATGTCACGCCCTATCCGGTGAACTACTATTCCATGTACGACACTCAATGGTTGTCCTATTCATTTTTTCGAGGGATTGAGGCTTGGCGATTGGCGATTTACGAGTATCTTGGACTCGCGGTCTATCGATTAACCGGGCGCCTTTAATGTTGCGAACGTCTCCGCTCCGCTTCGATATTGAATAATTGCATGTTGGATTGTGCTTCACAGGTTTGCCTGACGGCAATGTCGGCTCCGTAGTATCGCGAATTTGGTATTGCTGGCTCTACAGCGTTTTCTTTAATAGTTTTCCTCTCTAAAGTTTATTCATGAAAGTTACAGTTTTTGGCTCGGGCTATGTAGGGCTCGTCACGGGTGCCTGCCTGGCAGACGTCGGTCATCACGTCGTTTGCGTGGACGTAGACGCGAGGAAAATCGAAATGCAGCAAGCAGGTGGCGTTCCGATCCATGAGCCGGGACTGGATGCCGTTATCGCTCGAACCGTGGCGTCGGGTCATCTGACGTTTACAACCGATTCCGCGTCAGCGGTTAAGCATGGTGAAGTGTTCTTTATCGCGGTGGGTACACCACCCGATGAGGACGGCAGCGCTGACTTGCGTTACGTGA
>JBBRGY010000098.1:0-9641 GCA_038223495.1 Burkholderiales bacterium
AGCTTGGTCGCAAAAAGGTTGGAAACCCTTACATTGCGCCGTTGCGGTGCTTGCGGGTTGGTGCGCGAACGTTTACGATAAGACTCATGGATCGGTGATCCCGAGTGGATGTAAGGAACGTACCCATCAAGCGACAAACCAAAAGCCATATTTGTACTTGTTAATTCCTAACGTGACAGTTCTTGACTCAATTCCCTTGCCTGCCGCTGGTTCTGCTCGCACCGGGCTGCTTCACCGTATCCGGTGGCTAGCTGATTCCTGGTTTGGCGCGGTGCTTGGGGCTGCCGCATACGGTGCGTGGGCGATTTGGGCCAACTGGTCTGAAGGTCCGATGCTGGCGTTTCGTATCGGTGGTGCGCACTGGCTTGCTAGTGCTTTTCTCACGTATACCGGGACGTACGTGATGCGGCGTCTCTTTGGTCAGGGCAGCACTGCAGTCGGTGCGGCGCGAGCTGTCGTCGGAGGGTTACTGTTTACCTACGGCACCCTGCTGCTCGTGCATTCATTAGTTCACACCCCAAACATCCTATTGACACTGGCCGCTGGCGTGGTGCCCAATGTTTTCTTCTGTACTGGATATGCCGCACTACTTTCGCGCACCCAAAAGCCGCTTCCACAACCATGATTGCCGGCACCTTGTCGAACGCGCTACTTGACTACTCGATCAATTTGCTCGATCTCGCATGCGAAGTCACCGACCGCCACAGCGAGCTCGGTTTTGATGTCTATAGCGAGGGCGTCGGCCCACATCTACGTCACGTGATTGAGCACTACGAAGCGCTGCTGACCGCTGTTCAAGCGAGCAACACCGAGGAAGCCCCACCGCTCGTTGCGTACGATGCTCGAGCACGTGATCGACATCTGGAGCGTGATTCGCACGTTGCGCGATTGCGCCTGCGCGATTTGCAGACGGGATTGCAAACTCTTCGCCGCGATCGCTCGGGTGCGCTTGACCAGGTTGTGATCGTGCGATCGCTGATCGGGAGTGCTGGCCAAATCGAGATCAATACCCGGTCCACGCTCGCGCGCGAACTGACTTTTCTGGCAAGTCACACTGTGCATCACTTTGCTTTGTTGGAGGGTTTAGCCAGCGCGCGCGGGATCAGCTTCGGGATCAACTTTGGCCGCGCGCCCGCGACCATCGCCAATGATCAGTTGCAAGAAATGCAAAGCTAACTTGATGAATTCGATCAATAAAAATACGATGCGTCCGACCCGCCTCCCGTGGCAGGCCGGACTTGATGCAACCGGCGCTAAAGTCAAGCTTGCCGACAAGATGGCGATTGCCTTTGGCCGCGCACGACGTTGGGAATTCTGGCCGTGGTGGCTTTACTACGCGCCCATTGTGGTTTGGATCATCTGGCTTGGCGTCAAACACCGAAGCCCTATGGCCTTCACCGCCGTCAACCCTATTTTGGGGGATGGCGGCATGGCGGGCGAACGCAAGCACATCGCACTTGACCCTCTGCAAAAAAATGCACCGGATCTGGTCGCTACTTTCACGCTGGTCGCGGCACGTCCGATTAATGATCGCGTTCAGGCCCTGCGCGCCTTTGTAGAGCAGGTTGGGTTGCCTGTTGTACTGAAGCCGGATGTTGGGCAGCGCGGACGTGGCGTATTGGTGGCGCGGGACCTCGATTCCGCGCAAACCTATCTTTCCCGATTTTCTGGAGATGTGGTCCTGCAGCGCTATGTTGATGGTGAGGAGTTTGGCGTCTTCGTCGCGCGCCGCGCCGCGACGCATGCGCCGGAAATCTTGTCGATCGTGCACAAGACGTTTCCGGTCATCGTAGGTGACGGAGTGAGCAGCTTGCATGAGCTCATCCTGAAAGACGCTCGGGCAAAGCTGATCTCCGCAATGCTTTTCAAACGATGGGCTGATGAGCTACCCACGATCCCCGAGAGCGGGGCGACGGTGAAATTAGTTGAGATTGGCGCGCACAGTCGCGGTAGCGTCTTTCTTGATGGAAATCACTATGCAACCTCGGCGCTAATCCTCACGATGACGCGCCTTCTGGATGCTGTGCCGGGGTATTCGTTCGGCCGCATCGATCTCCGTGCGCCCAGCGTGGAACACTTCCGTGAGGGGAGGGGGCTGCAGGTCATGGAGCTCAACGGCGTGTCAGCCGAAAGTGCGCACATCTACCATCCTGACACGCCTTTGGTGGTGGGTTACCGTGCGATGTTCAAGCAATGGTCATTGGCATTTGCCATCGGTAAGGAAAACATGGCTCATGGCGTACCAACGACGTCGCCGCTTGACCTGTGGCGGCGGTTTCGCGAAGACGTCGACCGCGGCCAGCAATGGTTTTAGCTGACGCCCGACATGGATACATGTGCGGTTTCTCTGTAAGGAAAGCGCGCTTCCAAACGTCTAACGAAGATAACCTCTTAGGTGACTCATCATGCTATTTCGCACTTTCTTTGCTGCATTGACATTCATGTTTGCGGCCCATGCCATCGCCGCCCCGGCCCCCGCGATTAACACGCTCAAGAACTCCGCTTTCTTTGCGTCCCGCACGGACACTGCGATAAACGGGTACGACCCGGTTGCTTACTTCACGCAAAGCAAGCCAGTCAAAGGCAGCGACAGCTTTGTATTTCAATGGAAAGAGGCGAAATGGAAGTTTTCAACTCAGGCCAATCTTGACCTGTTTCGCGCCAGCCCCGAAAAGTACGCGCCACAGTATGGCGGCTATTGTGCTTACGGTGTGGCCAACGGAAATCTGGTGAAAGTCGATCCTGAGCAATTCACGTTGCTCGACGGCAAGCTCTATTTGAACTACGACGCCGATATTCAGCAGGCGTGGAAAAAAGATATTCCAGGCTTCAACAAACTGGCGGATAGCAAATTTCAGGCGCTGCTTGGCAAATAACATTCAGCGCACCTCGCTGATCAATAAATTTCGGAAAGACCGTAAACATGGACGCACTTAAAAAACACGGGCACTGGCTGCTTACCGGATTCGTCGCATTCGTGTTTATTCAATCGCTCTTCTTTAAGTTCACCGGCTCACCGGAAACGGTCTACATCTTTCAGGGCAAGCTAGATCCCTGGGCCGCGTCGTTGGGATTCCCAGGTCTATTTGCGCCTGGGGGAATTTTCTCGGCGAAAGTGGTCGGCTCGGCGGAGCTTGTGGCGTCGGCGCTCCTGATTGTTGGCGCCTTTGCAGCCAAGCAGCGCTTAATTCAGATCGCCGGGGCGCTGCTTGGATTGGGCGTCATCAGTGGAGCAATTTTCTTTCACCTGTTTACGCCGCTCGGCATTGCCGTACGCAACGGAGATGGCAGTAATGACGGCGGAGAACTGTTTCTCCTGGCTTGCGGGGTTTGGCTTTGTTGCGCGGCTCTATTGTGGCTGCGGCGCGACGTCTGGTCACCACTTGTTGCACGGTTGATTGGCAAGTAACTGCAATCGGATCGGGTCGCACGTTATCGATTCTGTGTTGCCGACTTCCACGCCAGTGGGCCGTGCCGTTCGACATGCGCGTGAGTGGCTCGACCGACGCTGGAATCCCGTCTATCCGCGTGGCGATTTCGAGTCGCTGTTTTCCGAGGGCAAAAAACCGGAGTTAAGTACGCGAAGTATTGGCACGTACCGACTGCAGACGGCGGAGATAAACCATTCGTCTGACGCGCTCGCGTCAACTCTGGCAACGCCGCTATTGCTGTTCGTGCACGGCTCGCCCGGTGACTGGAATGCGTGGACGCACTACCTTGCCGCTCCCGAATTGAAAGCATTCCGCCGCATCATTGCTGTGGATCGACCGGGATTTGGCGGCTCCGAAGCTGGACATGTCCTGCTGGATTTGAGGGCTCAGGCGAGATTACTTGCCGAACTGATCCCGCATGGCGAACGAGCCATTGTCGTGGGGCATTCACTGGGAGGGGCGTTAGCCGCGTGGATGGCGATCGATTCCCCGGAGAAGGTGAGTGCCGCGCTGTCGATCGCGGGCTCATTGGCGGCATCTTTCGAAACGCCGCGTTGGTACAACGCCGTTGCCAGTTGGCGCGTGGTGCAAACCATCATGCCTCGCCCGATGGTGTGGGCGAACCAAGAAATACTAGGACTGGCGCGGCAACTTCGGCGTTTGCATTCCGAGTGGCCACGGCTGCGCGTGCCCTTTGCTATCGTGCAGGGTGGTAGAGACCGCCTTGTTGACCCGCGCACACCCAGTTTCATCGAATCCATCGCGTCACCAGCTTTTGTCAACGTGATACGTTTTCCCGATGAAAACCATTTTGTGCTTTGGCAGAAGCCCGAGCTGATCATCCGTGAAATTCTGGCGTTGTTGCGCCGGCAGCAGCGCACGCAGAGCACAGACGACGACAGAACAAGTCTTGGCGAATCGACGTGAATCGACGGCAAGCCCAACGAGTCAGTGCCGCTGCCGTGCAAAATCGCGGCCTAAGGCATCCGCCTGACCCGAATCGACCGATGATGCCAATCATTGCGCCGGTCCCGAGCGACACCTTGGCAAACGAAATTCTCGGACTACCCAGCTCGTCGCGGCTGCTTCAAGTGGCTGATTACGAGGTTTATTGCGTGCGGCTTACCCAAGCTCCGAACCTGCTGCGCGAAATTGCACGCTTGCGAGAGCAAACGTTTCGCGATGTTGGCGAGGGCACAGGGCTGGAGTTGGACACCGACGCATTCGACCTCAACTACCACCATTTGTTCGTTTGGAGTGCTACCAGCAAGCAAGTCGTCGGCGCATATCGCCTGGGAATGGTCGACGAACTGCTTCCACAGTATGGGCTTGACGGACTTTATAGCAGCACGCTGTTTGACTTCGACCCCACTATTTTTGAGCGTGTCGGATCAAGCATCAAGCTAGGGCGCTCTTTCGTGCGCAAAGAGTGGCAGGGGGGCACTCGCGTTCTGCGACTGCTTTGGGCGGGCATCGGCCTCATTCTGGATCGCTCCCCCCACATTGAGACGTTGTTTGGCGCAGTCAGCATCAGTTCGCAATACAGTCAACTGTCGCGCTGGCTCATCATGTTCGCGCTCCGGCAGCACCATACGGATGCAACGCTTTGCGCCTACGTCCGACCACGCAATGCGCCGTCCGGGCCGGACGCTGCGTTGAGGCAACGCATCCTCGACGTCAGTGCAGGGTTGGCTGATCCCATTCGCCTATCTCGAATATTGCGGTTTCTAGAGCGCGGTATCGGCTTGCCCATGCTGATCAAGCACTACATCGAACTGCGAGGGCGATTTGCTGCATTCAATGTTGACGCTGACTTCAACGAGTCACTCGACGGTCTTGTCTTCGTTCGGACGCAGGACATCCCCACAAAGTTGCGCGAGCGACTTCGGGCGGGCGCACAAGTCCGGGCCACCTGATCGAGCGACACAGGGCATAGGTCACGCCCAACACTCGGTGGAAATTGCATTTCACGCAAATGCGTTCTGATTAAAATCTATCGATGGATTACCGTGTATTTTCAACCGAAGTCGCAGGCTCGCGCCCTTACTTGATGCGCTTTGCGAGGCTTCAATTGCGCAACGAAGTATGGGCCGAAGATGCCGTCGCCGAAACCCTGCTCGCTGCGCTCGAAAAGCCAGACAGCTTTGGTGGCAAATCCAGTCTGAACACTTGGCTGGTCGGCATCCTGAAGTACAAGATCATCGACTGTCTCCGCGCGAACAAAAGTGAAATCGCGAGGTCGACGGATAGCGACGAAGATGCAGAATTGGAGGACAGCGTTTTTGTCAGTGACGGGCATTTCCGCGACTCGCCAGAATGGCCAAATCCCGAGCAAAGCCTCAATGCCAAACAATTTCTGGAAGTGATGAACGTGTGTATTACCGAAATGTCGCCAACGATGGGTCGCGTTTTCCTGATGCGTGAGTGGATGGAATTTGACACTGGCGAAATCTGCGAGGCGTTGCAAGTTTCGCCGGCGAACGTTTGGGTGCTTCTACACCGAGCCAGATTGCGCCTCCGCGAGTGTTTAGGGATACGCTGGTTCTGCGCTGACGAACTGGCTGGTGCGCGATGACTATCGCCGACTCCTGTCGCCAAGCAGCCGCGCTGATCTCCGCAAGGCAAGATCGCGAGTTGACAGCCAGTGAGCAAGTGGCGCTCGCTGCACACCTGAAAATTTGTCGCGATTGCGTGAACTTTGAAAAGCAGTCAATATTTATCCGACAGAGCGTCGAAGCCTGGAAGAATTACCTCGGTTGAGTCGATCGCTGGCCGCTACGTCGATCTTTTCGCGACGGCCGTCAAATACAGTGCGATCGTGGTACACATCACCGCGAACGCCAACCACGCGTGCGGCCACAATAGAGGCATGCCGGTCAGGATGAGGCCATCGTTGCCGCCGGGAATTAGTTCGCTCCCAGCGCCCATCAGCGCGCCTCCCAGTAGGCAACGCAGCACGCCCTTGACATCGGCGCGTTGGGATCGGAAGCGACCCGCAGTCCATCCGCCGAGCGCGGCACCTGCCCAAAGCGCCACCAGCAATGAGCTACGAACACCCGTATTGGCGAATTGCCCTCGCGCCCACTCTGCCAGCACGTCGGTGTATGCCCACGCGCCAAACAGCCAGAGCGTGAGAAGAAACGTGATCGCAATGACTTGCGTCGCGGCATGAGGCCGCCATACCGTGCCAACCAGGGCTTGCGTACGTGAATGATAGGACGATTGTCCGTACCCGGAACGCCACAACGGTTTCATTAACCGCCACAGCATCCAGGCCGCCGCCGCAACCGCTAACCAGCCTGGCGTTTGAAATGCCCACGAAACTCGTGCTAACTTTGCCGGAAGCATCCCAGCTGTGGACGCTTGCCCCAGCGCACTGCCGAGAAAAAAGCCGACAGGCGTCGCCAAATACACCCAGTTGCCAGAGCCAAACTGGGCGACCGCCCCAAACACGCAGGCGCCGTTTATTGCAGCGCCCAGGCCGAGCACGGCCGCGCCCAACACCGTCCACGAAGTGATGGCGTAGCCCGCAGGCATCGGAGGCATTAGTCCAAGTGCGTTGCCAATCAATATGCCACCGACAACCCACATCGAAGCTTCGAGCAACGCAAACATTCGGGTTGCCTGACGATCGCGCAATAGTTCGTCCATCGCGGCCACAGTGCACGTCGCCCCGCGCTGCACGGCGTAGCCCATTGTCGCGACCAGCGTCACCCCGCAAACTAAAAGAATGATTGACATGACAAAACCAATACTGAGAGCAAAAGCCTGACCTATTTTCGTAGATCTGGCCCAGGTGAAAATCGCAGCGGTAGATATACCACCTACATTTTCTCCATCACCGTGCCCAGCTTTTTGTTATTAACGATTTCCGAGATCGTCAGCATGGCAGGCGTGGTGCCCTTGTTGACCCACCGGTGCATTGTGCCCAAAAATTACTTGGGTACGTTGCCCGTTTTATGGACGATGGGAGCCCGCCATTGGCCGCAGTATTCCAGTATCGCAACTAACGATTCTGACGTCACTCACGCGCTTTGCGATGCCGTGCCACATTGCTTCTGGCCACTCGGGGAACCGCTTTAGCGGGCGGTTTGCCGACGTGAGCGAACGCGTTAATTGGCGCGCAGTGTCACCGTGCCAGCTGGACCCACCAGTTCCACTGTTTTGCGCTTTTCGTCGTCACCGATGTCGTAGCGATTGAGCGTGATGACGCCTTCTTTGTCGAGATCCAAGAGCGCGGTGACGTAGTTGTCCGGCGTGATATCAGGATGCACCATGGCCGTCAGTCGTGCTTTCTTGGCGGTTGTGCGAAAAGTGAACGTAATCTCTTCCCCAACCGGAAGCTTGCCTGGTTGCGCCTGATCGCCGCCGAGTTGCGCTGCCAAAGGCCCAGGATTGCCAGTTGTGAACTGAGTGTGCGCCTCGCCTGAAACATATTTGCCAACCCAAATCTTCCCGTCGTCTGCGTCACCTACCACCAAAATGGACGCGAAACGCTCTTTCGGTAGGGTATTTTTTACGGTGATGGTGTACAGCTTGCCCGCCGTTTGTCCGACGTTCGCCACAGGCAGGATGCCACAGGCGCTCATGACTGAAACGCTGGCAAGCGCCCCCACGAGCAAAGCTGATCGTTGCGCAGTTGAATTCATAAATAGCCCCTTAATTGGATGTCAACAAATTGAAATGAAGGCGGCGTCTGCGACTGCCGAGTTGACTGGTTGCCAGATCGGTCGCAGAGCACGCTCGCGTCCATCGTTAGTCGACGAGACGATCAATTCCTGACACGTTATGCTGGCGCAACTGGGGCTGACGGCTTGCTGCGACCAGGAGCAGGATTTCTCCGGCACCGAAAAACACCTGCTACAGAATTCGTGTTGCCTGTTCGCACCATTCACAAGACGCACCACTACCCCGCCGAGACGACCTCAACAATCGCACGCTCAGTGCGCTCGAGTCCTTGATCAATTTCGGCGTCGGTGATGTTGAGCGCTGGTGCGAAACGCAAAATATTATTGTTGCCCGCCGTCAAGAAAACCACCTGATTACGATGCCCGGCTTTCATGAATTCGCCTGCGCGATTGTCGTATTTGTCGACGAGTTCACAGCCGAGCCACAAGCCTTCACCGCGCACGTCTTTAAACACGTTATTGCGCTTATTGATGGCCGCGAAGCCATCACGCAAGCGCTGCTCTGCGACTAAAACGCGTTTGAGAAAGGCTTCGTTATTAACGATATCGAGCACCGTTTCAGCGACCGCTGCGCCGAGTGGGTTGCCGCCGTACGTCGTTCCATGGGTACCCGGTTGCATGACCGAGGCGATGTCATCCGTAGTGATGAAGCATCCAATCGGGAAACCACCGCCAATACCTTTTGCGCTGGTCAAAATATCCGGAGTCACGCCCTTTTGCATGTAGCTGTAGAGCGCGCCGGTACGACCGACGCCGCTCTGGATTTCGTCAAAAATCAGCAGCGCATTGTGTTTGTCACACAGCTCGCGCGCAGCGCCCAAAAACTCAGCCGAGCCGGGGAACATGCCGCCTTCGCCCTGCATCGGCTCCAGGATGATGCAGGCGACGTCGTCGTCCATCACCGCGCGCAATGCGTCAACGTCGTTGTACGGCACGTGGGTGATGCCCGCAGGCACCGGGCCCATGCCCTTGGTGTACTTCGGGCTGCCGCCCGTGGAAACGGCAAGCCAGGTGCGACCGTGAAACGAATTGGTCGTCGAAATGATGCGAAATTTTTGATCGCCGTGATGCGTGCTCGCGTACTTGCGTGCGGTTTTCAGCGCGCCTTCGTTCGCCTCTGTGCCGCTATTGCACATAAAGACGCGATCAGCGAACGTCGCCTCGGTGAGCTTTTTGGCGAAACGCAGCGCGGGCTCGTTGGTCATGTAGTTCGAGCAGTGCCACATGCGATCAGCCTGTGCCTTAAGCGCAGCGTTCAAAGCAGGATGGCAGTGCCCGAGTGAGAGCACCGCCACACCACCGGCGAGGTCAACATAGTCGTTGCCCTCGGTGTCCCAAATGCGCGACCCGAGCGCTCGCAACGGCACAAACTGCGCCGGTGCATACGTCTGAAACATGACTTCATCAAACGTTGCTCGTGACACGCGCATCGTTTCGGCTTCGCGAACGTGTGCGGCGGGAGCAATATTGGATTGCGATCTGATCGGGTCGAGCATGGTGGTTCTGGTTACCTCTTGACGGT
>JBBRGY010000099.1:0-9544 GCA_038223495.1 Burkholderiales bacterium
AGCACAGCCATGAATTCAGGGGTTAACGACCCGCCGCCCTCCACCGAGAACTCGCCTCTTCTCGGAAATTTAAATTCCGCTGGCGCACCGCCGAGAAACCACCCGATTACACCTGCCGCCAGCACAATAGCAACGGGCACCCAGAACATACTGCGCTCTCGCCCGGTCGCCTCAAACGAGCGCCGCGCCCAGCCGCGATACAGCCACGCGAGCACGATGCCCACGACCATGCCAGCCAGCGCCCAGAGGTGTCCTACCGCCCACACCGGGTTGGGGAATGACAGACCGCCTTTACTGAGGAAAAAGCCGAAGAAGTATTTAGCCTCCGAGATACTCGGTAGCAGCTCGGTGAAGAGCAGATACCACATCAATAGCTGTAGCAGCACCGGCACGTTGCGGAAAAATTCGACGTACGCCTGACATAGCCCGCGCACCAGCCCGTTGCGCGAAAAGCGTCCGACGCCGAGTAAGGTTCCAAGAATGGTCGTCAGCACAATGCCAATAATCGCCACGCGCAACGTATTCGTCACGCCGATCAGGAATGCTTTCCAGTAAGGGTCATTGGAGTCGAACGGGAAGAGTGATTCACCGATATCAAAACCGGCCGGAGTGGTCAGGAAATCAAAGCCGCTTTTAATGCCGCGAATGCGCATGTTCTCGGCCGTGTTGCGCGCGAGCCACCACACCACGCCGCCAATCAGCACAACAGCAAGAATTTGGTAGATCAACCCGCGAAATGCCTGACTTCGCCAGGACCAGTCCCGTTTGCTGGGTGGCGTTCGTGGTGCGACTTTGGCTTCAGCCATGCATTTTCCCCGCTAAATTGTTGGTACTTTTCGTGTCTTCTTGTTAGAGGGAAGAGGCTCGTGATTTCTCACCAACCCCCTCACCCTAACCCTCTCCGGAAAGAGGGGCGCTTTATCCATTGGAAGGCGAACGTAGTTCGCTAACAAAGGACGCAGCGAGCGGGATGCAGTGCGAGGCGCTGTTCGACGACGCGTACTTCAAGTACGCGAGTCGGACAGCAACACGGCAATGCGCCCGCGCAGCAAGTCCGACTTAGCGAACGGGGTAGGCGTACATCAAGCCGCCCTTATTCCACTGATTATTAGCACCGCGTGGCAGCTTAAGCGCTGATTTCGGGCCAACGTTGCGCTCGAACATCTCGCCGTAGTTGCCAACGGCCTTCAGGGCACGTGCCATCCACTCTTTGTCGAGGCCCAGCAGCTTGCCCGTATCTTCGGTGGTGCCGAGGATGCGTTGAACGACTGGATCCTGGCTGCTCTTCATCTGATCAAGGTTGGCCTGTGTGATGCCATACTCTTCTGATTCGATTAGTCCGTAGATCACCCACTTGACGATGGCAAACCACTCGTCATCACCGCGACGAACCATTGGGCCAAGTGGCTCTTTGGAGATCAGGTTTGGCAGGATCACGTGGTCATCCGGAACCTTGGCTTCTTTGTTGCGAACTGAGGCTAAGCCCGATGCGTCCGTGGTGTAGGCGATGCAGCGGCCAGCAAAGTAAGCGCCAGTTGCGGCTTCTACTTTTTCGAACACGACGGGCTTCAGGCTGAGGCCGTTAGCTTTTGAGTAGTCGGTCAGGTTCTTCTCAGTGGTGGTGCCCGATTGCACGCAAATGGTTTGACCCTTGAGCTGCTTGGCATCCTTGATCTTCGATTTGGTTGGAACCATGAAGCCCTGGCCGTCGTAATACGTCACGGCGGTTTGATGCAAACCGAGCGATGCGTCACGCGTCAACGAGAACGTGGTGTTGCGGGCCAGAACATCGATTTCGCCTGATTGCAGTGCAGCGAAGCGCTGTGTGGCATTCAGTGGAACCCATTTGACTTTATTTGGGTCGCCCAACACAGCAGCGGCAATTGCCTTGCAAGTGTCAGCATCGATACCAGTCCAGTTACCAGCAGCGTCAGCTTGCGAAAAACCAGCGAGGCCGGTGTTCACGCCGCAGACAATTTGGCCTTTGGCTTTGATTGCGTCGAGCGTTTTGCCAGCGTGAGCGGGCAGGGCGGTCAATGCGGTTGCGGCCAGCATGGCGCTGAATGCGACTTTAAGTCGTGTATTAATCATTAAGCAGTCTCCTTCAAGAAAAAAAATATTTTGAACGGGTTATCCGGATCGCCCCTGCGGGTACCGTTACTCTTTTTGTGCGTTCATCGGCGATTACACCAGAGAATCAGTTCTCTTGCATACGCAAACGGCATGCCATGATACGGAAATTAGACGTTTAGCATACGCGGGTTTGTACTTCGGGAAATCCCTAATTCAGATTTTTCGCAGTCAGCCGATAAGGTGCAACTCAAGCGATGCAACGCCACTTTGCGTGCCTAGCAGCACCACGGCGTCACCCGCTTCAAACACAAAATCGTCCTGCGGGCGCGTGAGCCGTGTGCCGCCGCGCCGCACATGGGTGATCTCGACGTCACTACCGCGAAATGTCGCAGCGATTTCGCCCCACGGACGTCCTACGGCGTTTGCGGACGGCGCCAAATGAACCGTATGCAACACGCGCGCATCGTCGTCGCTCTCGTTGCCGTCGCTCGCACCACGATAGAACCCCTGAAACAAACTGTATCGCTCCTCACGCACCGCCCGGATGCGTCGCAGCACCCTGGATAGCGGCGTGCCTAACAGCAAAAGCGAGTGTGAAGCCAGCATCAGCGAGCCTTCCAGTATTTCTGGCACCACCTCGGTCGCGCCCGCAGCAAGCAGTTTTTCGATGGGCTCATCATCGGTCGTGCGCACCACGATGGGGAGTTCCGGGTTGATCGCCTTGGCGGCGGCGATGATTTTTAGCGCGGCGTCGACGTCGGCAAACGATACGACCAAGGCGCTTGCGCGCTCTGCGCCCGCCGCGATCAGCGCCTCACGGCGCTGCGCATCGCCAAATACGACGTTGCCACTGGCCGAGCTACCGATGCCGCCAATCGCCTCGCGTACCCGCTCCGGATCGTTGTCCAGCGCGACGAAACGCACGTGCTCTGCTTCCAGCAACCGCGCAAGAAATTGTCCGCTGCGTCCATAGCCACAGATGATCACGTGATCCTGCCGCTCCATCGTCTCGGACGCAATTTTGAAAATGTCCGCCGAGCGCGCAAGAAAGTCGTTGGCCGTAATGCGCTTGTTGATGCGTTCAGCCAGGCGCGGCAAGAACGGCGCGGCAAGCATCGAAATCACCATCGCGGCAATCGCGATTTGCGCAGCACGCCCGTCGAGCGCGCCTGTGGTCATGCCAAGCGTGAGAATCACAAAGCCGAATTCGCCCGCTGGCGCCAGGAGCGACGCCACAATATTGGCGTCCGCCGTTTTCATGCCAAACCGGTGTGCCAAAGGCTGCAAAATCAGCGCCTTGCCGACCAGCAGTCCAACAAGCGTCAGCAGCACCCAGCCCAGTTGTGAGGCGACGAACGGACCGTCGAGCTGCATCCCGACCGAGATGAAAAACATGCCGAGCAGCACATCGCGGAAGGGACGGATATCGTCTTCCACCTGATGCTTGTATTCAGTCTCGGCGATCAACATGCCCGCGACGAAAGCGCCCAGTGCAAGCGGCAAACCGGCAAGATGACAGAGCCATGCCAAAAACAGCGTGACCAGCAATACGTTGAGCATAAATAGCTCGCTCGTCTTCTGCTGCGCCACGATGCGAAACCAGCCACGCAACACCGGCTGCCCGAACCCGAGCAGCACGCCAAGCAGCACCACGACCTTAAGCGCGATCCAGCCGATCTCCATCGCGGTCATCCCAGCCCCGACGCCGAGCGCGGGCAACAGGATCAAGAGCGGTACAACAGCTAAATCCTGAAACAGCAGCACACCAATGACAGGTTTAGCTATCGGCGACGACAGCTCGTTTCGTTCCGCCAAAAGCTTGATGCCAATGGCGGTGGACGACATAGCGAGCGCCGCGCCGAGCACAATAGACGAGGCCAGGGTTTGCGAAAGCGCCAATGCCAAAAGCGCAAACAACAACAGCGACAACACATACTGGGCCGATCCCAGCCCCATGACCAATCGCCGCATCGAGCGGAATTGCGGCAGCGAAAACTCCAGCCCGATCGAGAACATCAAAAACACGATGCCGTATTCGGCAATCGAGCGCGCCTGCTCCGAATCCGGAATCAGCTTGAATGCCTGCGGCCCGAGCAACATGCCCACGATGAGATAACCAAGTAGCGACGGCAAGCCCAAACGTCGACATATCCCCACCGACAACACGCTGGCGGCGAGCACGATGACGATGAGGGCGAGCGGGGAATCCATGTGTCGAATCTAGCAGAGACGGAGTAGATGACTATTGGAGGAAAGCTGGCACATAACGCGTATCCAGACTAAATCCCGTCCAACAATACGGTGGCCCCCGCTTACACTCGATTAATGCTGGATCGCTTCGCACTGCCTATGTTCGCCGTACCGCATCGCCTCGTCGCGACTGCGTGCCTGCGCATGAATTTGTCGGCCAATTTCGTCACGGTAACGGGTGCGCTGATCGGACTGGCCGCTGCACCGCTGATCGCGATGCATTGCTACGGCTTCGCGCTTTCGTTCATTCTGGTCAATCGCTTTCTCGATGGCGTGGACGGGTCGATGGCGCGAACGGGGTTGACTGGGCCCACCGATCGCGGGGCGTTTCTCGATATCGTGTGTGACTTTTTGTTTTATGCCGCTGTGCCACTGGGTTTTGCGTTCGCCGAACCTGCCTATGCGCTTCCCGCGGCTGCGCTGCTCGCCAGCTTCATTGGTTCCAGTTCGAGCTTCTTGGCGTATGCGTCGATTGCCGCGAAGCGCGGCGAAACGAGTCCAAACTATCCGAATAAAGGCATTTACTATTTGGGTGGCCTCACGGAAGGCACCGAGACGATCCTTGCGTTTTGTGCGATGTGCCTGTGGCCGCAACACTTCGGCACGATTGCTTATGTGTTTGCCGCCGCTTGCACGGTGACCACGATGACACGCATTTATTTCGGAACAAAAAGTCTCAGCTAGTCGCCGTTTATGCGCTGCTGAACAAAAAGGGGGGACGATGACGACACAGCAATGGGTGCTGAGCCTGGTGCTCGCGCTGATGGTTTTTTCGGTCGCACTGGAACTTAAGCTCGATGATTTCAGGCGCGTCGCCAAGACGCCAAAAGCTGTGATCTGCGGGCTGATTCCACAATTCATTTTGCTGCCAGTCGGGACGTGGATCGCTACGCTGCTGCTTGATTTGCCGCCCAACGTAGAGGCGGCGATGATTCTGGTGGCAGCATGTCCGGGCGGTAGTTTGAGTAACGTGGTGACGCACTTTGGGCGTGGCAATACGGCGTTGTCGGTCAGTATTTCCGCCGTCGCATCGATCATTGCGCTGTTTGCCACGCCGTTTAATTTCGGCTGGATGATTGCGACCAATCCGGCCACGGCCAGTTGGTTGCGCGAACTCAATCTGGATGTGTCTGGGCTATGGGTGAGTCTGTTGCTGCTGCTGGCCATTCCGATGACGCTCGGGCTATTTGTTGCGCATCGCTTCCCGGCGTTGACCGCAAAAATTCAGAAGCCGCTCGCGAATTTTTCGTTGTTCGCGCTGCTCGTGTTCATCGTGGGTGGGCTCATCAAAGAGCGGCAACTGCTCACGCTGGGGTTACTGCCGATGCTCGCCATCGTCATTCTGCACAACGGCTTTGGCTTGTTCACGGGCTGGATTACGAGTGTGGCGATGGGGGTGTCTGAGCGTGATCGTCGCGCCGTCATGATCGAGGGCGGCATGCAGAATTCCGGGCTGGCGCTCGGCATCATTGCACTGCAATTCAACTCGGATTTAGGCATGGTCATCATCGCCAGCCTGTGGGGCATCTGGCACATCGTCAGCGGCATGAGCCTCGCGCTTTTGTGGCGGCGAAAGGATGCTCGTTCTGCGCATACAGCAGTAAATTGAGGTATCAGCTTTTGGCTAGAAAGACCTTTGTATAGGGGCTATCGGCCTAAAAGATAAATTATCGATAATCACGATAATTTCACGCTAGCACCTGTATAGCCGGGCTATCACGGAAAAGCTGTATCTAGAATTTGACCTGCGCACCCAGTTCCAGCACCCGATTGGTTGGAATCTGGAAGTATGCCGTCGCTGACTGCGCATTGCGCGCCATCAGGCTAAACAGACGTTGCCGCCACACTGAAATCCGCGAACACGGATTCGGCACCAACACCTCGCGCGAGACGAAGAACGAGGTGTCCATCATCTCCAGTTCGATCTTGTGTTCTTTGGCGGCGATGGTCAGCGCTTTCGGAATGTCCGGCGCATTCATGAACCCGTAGTTCACGACCATTTTGTAAAAACCGTTGCCAAGATCCTCAACTTGAACGCGCTTGGCCCGCGTTACCAGTGGCACGTCATCGAAATGCACGTGCAACACAATGTTTCGTTCGTGCAGCACTTTGTTGTGCTTCAGGTTATGCAGCATGGCGGCGGGCATTTCGTCGGGCGTTGACGTCATGAAGACCGCCGTGCCTTGCACCCGTGCCGCGTCGCGTGCCAGCGCGGAAATCATCGGGGCCAGCGGCAGCGCGATTTGCCGTCGCTGCTCTGCCATCAGGCTGCGGCCTCGTTTCCACGTCGTCATGAACACCAACACTAAAAACGCGATGACCAGCGGGAACCAGCCGCCATCGGGAATCTTGATCACGGTGGATGCCAAAAGCGCTAGATCGACAGTCAAAAACACACCGACCAAAACACAGGCACCCAACTTGTTCCACTTCCACAAGCCGACGGCCACAATGGCGAACAGGATGGTGTCAATCAGCATCGCGCCGGTGACCGCAAGACCATACGCGGCCGCCAGATTGTCAGTTCCGCGAAACGCGACAACCACGATAAAGACCAGCACAAACAAGGCCCAGTTGATGGCTGGGACATAAATTTGGCCTTCGCTTCTGTGCGACGTGTGCACCACTTTCATGCGAGGCAAAAAGCCCAGTTGAATGGCCTGTCGACCAATCGAAAACGCGCCAGAGATCACCGCCTGCGAGGCGATAACGGTCGCTATGCCCGCCAGAATCACCATCGGAATCAGCATCGCATGCGGCACCTGATCGTAAAAAGGATGCATCTTGCAGGCCGCTCCCGCATTGGTCGCCGCCTGCGCTGCACAGGTTTTCAAAATCAGTGCGCCTTGCCCGAAATAATTGAGCACCAGCATCGGCATCACCCAGCTAAACCAGGCGATGCGAATCGGCTTGCGCCCAAAATGCCCCATGTCCGCGTATACCGCTTCGGCACCCGTCACGGCAAGCACGGCGGAGCCGAGCACAACCAGTGAGAGCTTGGGGTTATCAAACAAAAAGCTCAACGCGTACATTGGGTTGATCGCGACCAGCACCGCCGGATTCGACGACAGGTGATAAACGCCCAGCACACCCAGCACCAGAAACCAGAACGCCATGATCGGGCCGAACCACTTGCTCATCCGCCCCGTGCCGCCGTCCTGAACGTAAAACAATCCCGTCAAAATCACCAATGCAACGGGCACCACCACCACTTGCAAATCCGGATTGATCTCGACCAGACCCTCCATCGCACCGAGCACGGACATCGCCGGCGTAATGATGGAATCTCCAAAGAACAGCGCCACCCCAAAAATGCCCAGCAACGTGAGGTAGCGTCGCTTGGTGACCGCTGTTACTGCGCGCAAAGCCAGGGCCAGCAGCACCATCGTTCCGCCTTCGCCTTGATTGTCGGCGCGCAAAATCACGAATGCGTATTTGATGGAGACCACGATGGTCAATACCCAGATGATCAACGACAACAGCCCCAGAACATTCGCTTCGGTGTGGGCGATGCTGTGATGCGCGTTGAAAAATACTTCTTTCAGCGTGTACAGCGGGGACGTGCCAATGTCGCCATAAACAACGCCGATGGCGCCCAAGGATAGCGCCGCTAGCCGCGCCCCCTTGACGTCTTTACCCTTGGCAGTGCCTGCCGCGTGTGAACTCATGTGAGGTTCATCTTCATGTTCAAGAGCGCGGATTGTATGCTCGATACGACGTTATTGTGCATTGCAGCAATTTTTTGGGCTGATTTGCCTAAATGGCTCATTCAGCGCTGCTCAGGCCCGGTTCAGTGGCAGGTTCAGAAGAAGATTTTGTGGCTTGAGCTTCAATTTGTTTTCCGTATCCATGGCCATCGCCAGATAAACCGGCCGGCCGGCAATCGCTGCACGCATATCTGCAGGATCTTTGAAGCGCAATTCGAACAGGCAAAGCAGGCGATTCATACGCGTCTCGTCGACCGTCGCATTGTTGTAAAGATCATTCAACACGCCGCTGGCTGTGGCGTCCAGCCCGACGTGCCAGACCCATTGCTTGTCCTCAATCTCGCGACGATGCGCGATGGTGACCTCAACACCCAGAAAATGCTTCACCCATTTCTCCAACACGCGCATCAGCGCGTCGAGCGCTGGTTGCCCGCGATTGAAGCTCACGGCGAGATCATGCCGTTCGTCACGCTCCCAGTAAATCGCAGCGTTGTCGGGCGACAGCACATCAAGATCGATGGACCGCGTGGCTGTGTTCTGCTGTTTGAGCAATTCCCCGAGCGAGCCGAACCCCCCGGTTTCCGAGAACATCTCGATGGTTTCCTCATCGGCTGCCATCACCGCGCCATCCTCAAGCACGCTGATTTTTTGCACGCGGAACAGACATTCCGCGACGCGCGCCTCAAGCGGATCGGCGTTCTCGCCAAGAATGTGGCGCAGAAAAATCTGCGTCAGCTGAAACACGAAAAGTGGTGGCACGTCGACGCCTTCGCCCTTGAACAGACCGGTGTAGGCGGCCTCCAGCGTCGGTGCGGCGATCAGGCGATCACGGAATTTCAGGAGAACCCGGTAGTTGGCCTGAGCATCGGGGTCGGAGATGGTCAGCAACTCTGCCGCACCGACGGGGCGGCGCGGTGCAGCCAGCAGCGCGTCGTGCAGCTTGATCTCAGCAGCGCAGGATTCAGCAATCGGCGCAACCTCAGGCCGCAAAAAAAGTGCTCGCAAAAAATCGTCCGTCGCAATGAGCGCATCGCCAGAGTGGGCAAGAAGCTTGTAGCCCGTAGAAGACCAAAAATCAGGCATAAAGCACACGAGAGTCGTAATGGCGCAAGCGTAAACGAAGCGCCATTGACACTGACTATCGCCAACGGCTGAATTAGGGCTAAAATCAGCTTCGTTCGAGGAGCGTTGCAACCGGCCCCTGCATTGTCAGGCGCGATCCGGCTAGGCTCGAACAAGCTTTTTCCAACCGCGCTCGCAGTTTTGGTGACATCCGGGTCACAACGCTTGCGAGCCATGGGCTTTGTGCCCCGCTGTTGCCCGCTTCCCTGCGTTACCTCGTGTGTCACCCAATTTAATTGGAATGACTATGAACGCCGTTGCTGACAAAATTTTTACTGATTACGTGATTGCCGACCAATCGCTGGCTGAGTGGGGCCGCAAAGAAGTCAAAATCTCCGAGACCGAAATGCCGGGCCTGATGGCGATCCGCGAGGAATTTACCGCCGCCCAGC
>JBBRGY010000100.1:0-9529 GCA_038223495.1 Burkholderiales bacterium
GTGGGTGCGCTGCTGAAGCTGTTAGACAGTGCGAAGGCGCTTCTCTCTGGAGCGGACGATAAGTGTGAGGTGTTCTACGAGGGCTCTTTGCCACCGCCGAAGCCTTAACGACGTTTTCGACGCATTACGCGTTTACGGCCAACTATAGGCCGCTTGTGTGCGCTACCGCACGGACTCACGCTATCTAGCTACGCGACACTGCGACGTGAATTCTGCACGGATTCAAATTTTTAGGTGTTTCTCCCTTGGATTTAAGGCGAGGGATATTCGGAATCCTTGCTCCGGCACGAGACGTAATGTCTGTGCGACTCTTTTCACGATCTCCACTTTTTGTAGCGCACCATGAAGACAAACACCCGACCACAGTCGCCCAAGCGCATAGCATTTCCTATTGACGTCAAACATCGTCCATTGCTTACATTGCAAACGTTTTTCGGGAGAGCGTCGGACGGCAAAGGGCAAAGCGTATTATGGAGCGCTTCTCGCGGCTTGAACGCACGAAAGGTCACCGAAATGCCCGTGCATAGTGAATCGGCATCGTCTGAGGCGACTGTGGTCGCGGTAGCAGCGCGCACTACCTGGACACGCATTGATGTCTCCCTGTCGACGATCATTGGTCGACGCGGGGTCGCGGGGCTCTATAAACGCAGCCTGTCTCTGACTCGGAAGGCGCATCCGGTCCTAGCCGTGATCTTTGACGGCGCGCTGCAACCGGGGGACTACTCAACGTTACAAAACGCGCTCGCGCAAGAGTCTGCGTCCGTTGCTACGGCAGCCAGTGAAGCACTTTTACAAACCTTTAGCGATCTTCTGACGAGGTTGATAGGGCAGTCGCTTTCCGAGCGCTTGCTGCAACCGATTTTGGACAACACCTCATCAAGCGGTACTGCCGTAAAGGATACGTCGACATGACCATTGGTAAAGCATCCATCAATCGTCTACGAACCGGCGTTCCCGGTCTGGATGAGGTGCTGGGCGGCGGGTTACCCGAATTTTCGTGCAATCTAATCGCTGGAACGCCCGGTAGTGGCAAAACAACGCTTGCGCATCAGATCATGTTTGCGCTTGCCACACCGGAGCGCCCCGCGCTGTATTTCACGGTACTGGGTGAACCACCGATCAAGATGCTGCGCTACCAGCAGCAATATGATTTTTTTGATCTCGACAAGCTAAATCGTTCGATCCGGTTTATTAACCTTTCGGACGACGCTGCGACCGGAAATCTCGATAAGGTGCTCAGTCGTATCGTCGCTGAGGTCGAAACACATGAACCCGGAATGGTGTTTGTCGACTCGTTCCGCTCTGTGGTGTTGGCTGGACAAGATGGCGGCAATTCGTATGGCGCGCTACAGAAATTTATCCAGAACCTCGGCGTGCTGATGACAAGCTGGCAGGCAACCACCTTTTTGATTGGTGAATATTTCTCTGAGAACGATCCGAACCCGATATTCACTGTTGTCGACGGGCTCATCTGGATGCGACAGAGCGTGAAAGGCGACTCGGTTGTTCGCAAAATAGAGATTACGAAAATGCGCGGTCAACCCTCGTTGCTGGGCTTGCACTCATTTCGTATGAGCAAAGCAGGGATCCACGTGTTTGCGCCGCCACAACTGGCCGAGCGCAGCGAATCGGAGGCACGATCGCCAGAGCGTGAGCGCCTGTCGATGGGTGTACGCGGGCTCGATGCAATGATGGGCGGAGGACTGCCGCGTGGTTATTCGTTATTGGTCACCGGCTCCTCGGGCGTGGGCAAAAGTATATTGGCCGGAGCGTTTTTGGCGGAAGGTGCCCGCCTTGGCGAGACAGGCGTGATTGCTGCTTTTGAGCAACGCCCGAATACATCACGCGGTCCGGTGATGGCCGAGTTGATTAAAAGCGGGAAAATCGGGGTCGTCGACACGCGCGCGCCCGACCTTTCGGTGGACGAGATTGCGAAGCTGTTGATTGATGAAATCGTCCGCCTGAAGGCGACCCGTGTGGTGATCGACTCGCTATCGGGCTTTGAGCTTGCGTTGGCACCTAATGTTCAGAATGACTTCCGGGACGCGCTATCGCGTATGGTCTCGGCGCTGACCAAAACAGGCGCGACAGTACTGATGACCTCCGAGCTTGAAGATCGATACATCGATTTGCGGTTCAGTCCTTACGGCACGGCCTTTTTGACCGATGCGATCATCGTTCAGCGCTATGTTGAGCTGGAATCGCAGCTGCAACGTGTGATGGCTGTGGTGAAGGTGCGCGCTAGCGCGCACTCACATGAGATTCGCGCTTTCGCAATCGACGATGATGGAATAAAGATTGGCGAGGCGCTGACGAGCTTCGAAGCGTTGTTGAGTGGCGCGGCTACCCGGAGTTCGCAGTGAGGGAAAGTGATCTTGATCGCAAAATAGTTGTGGCTTCGGGCAGGCTTGCGCTGCTGGATGAGGAGGCGAGTCAACTGCGCTCGGAACTCGTTGTCCTTCGACGCCTGAGCAAACAGGCTCAAGCCGTCTTGGCAAGTCAATCCGCGCAGCTTCTGGAGGCTAACCAGCAATTGTTGGTGGCGGCACTGCATTCTGAGCATGTGGCCGAAACCGCCGTGAGCGAGCTTTTCGCAATGACCAATACGCACCAGCGCGACGGCCTGACTAACACGCCGAATCGCGAGTTGATGATGGACCGCATGGAGCATGCCATCGACATGGCGAAGCGCGGCAATATGCGGATCGCTCTGTTGTTTATCGACCTTGATCAGTTCAAGAAGATCAACGATATACACG
Organism: Burkholderiales bacterium; assembly: GCA_038223495.1. GTDB lineage: Bacteria > Pseudomonadota > Gammaproteobacteria > Burkholderiales > Casimicrobiaceae > Casimicrobium. Next base: position 2,760 of record JBBRGY010000100.1, read on the forward strand.
GCCATATGATCGGTGACGAGGTGCTGCAATTGGTAGCCCGCCGACTGGAGGCGGTGGTACGCGAATCGGACACGGTGAGTCGATTCGGTGGCGATGAATTCTTAGTCTTGCTGACTGAAATATCACACGCGTCAGACGCTGCACTAGCGGCAGTCAATCTGCTCGCTGCCGTCGCTATGCCCTGTGAGGTAACGAACGCAACCGTGCAGTTATCCGCGAGCATTGGCATCTCTGTCTATCCAGACGACGGTTCCGACGCGGAAGCGCTCATCCATCGCGCCGACGAAGCGATGTATCGTGCCAAGCGGCAAGGCGGTGGCGGTTTTGAACATGCTCTGCCGCTACCGCCAAAAGTGTCGGTCAAGTAAAGCTGACCGGCTCAATCGGCGAAAACACCCGTCGGCGAGCTGCTCCCTTCCTCGCGTTCTAAGCCTCACGCTGATATCCGTATTTCTACGTCGTGATCTTGCCGATCATCGACAAGTGTGATGAAAGGTTCCGGTTGCTCAATGCCATCGACCGTTACTGTTGTCGTGCCCGCTCCTGACTCAGCCGCTTCAATTTGCCGCACTGTGATCACGTAGAAAGTGTCGCGGTATCGATAGCGCAGCGTGAACTGCTTCCAGTCAGGCGGCAAGCACGGTTTAAAGTTCAGTTTGTTCGCCTGAATATGAACCCCCAGCAGCGATTCAACAATAAATCGATACATCCAGCCCGCCGATCCGGTGTACCACGTCCAACCACCGCGGCCGGTGTGCGGCGCGACAGCATATACGTCCGCCGCGATGACATACGGCTCAACCTTATAGGTAGCAATCGCTGACTCTGAGTTGCCATGACTGATCGGGTTGATCATGTTGAACAATTCCCAGGCGCGAGTCTGGTCACCGACGGCGGCAAACGCCATTGCTGCCCAGATCGCGCCGTGCGTGTACTGGCCTCCGTTTTCCCTCACACCGGGCACATAGCCCTTGATGTATCCAGGATTTAGCTCGGATTTGTCAAACGGCGGGTCGAGCAACTGAACAAGTGCTGCATCGCGACGAACTAAACGTTGATTGAGCGACACCATCGCTGTATGCGAATGTGTTGGTTCGCCCGCGCCGGATAGCACTGACCAGCTTTGTGAAATTGAATCGATCTGGCATTCAGGATTAATGTGCGATCCCAGCGGTGTTCCGTCATCGAAGTACGCGCGCCGATACCAATCACCATCCCAGGCATGTTGCTCGATGTTTCGTTGCAACTGATCGGCTTCCTTTTTGCAACGATCAGCGAAGGTGGCATCGCCGTAATCACGCGCCAGACTCGTGAACTTTGTTAGCGTGTCGTACAGGAAAAACGCTAGCCATACGCTCTCGCCTTTACCCTGCATGCCGACCAGATTCATGCCGTCGTTCCAGTCGCCAGAACCCATGAGCGGCAAGCCATGTTCGCCGAACCGAAGACCCCGCAATATGGCACGCACGCAATGTTGATACAGGCTAGTCTTTATCTCTGAGCGAATGGGAAGATCGTAATAAGAATCATCTTCTGGATTGACTGCGCGACCGTCCAGCGAGGAAACCATTTCGTCGAGCACACCCGTGTCTCCGCTGCTGTGAACATAGCGACAGGTTGCCTGGGCGAGCCACAGGAAATCGTCTGAGCACTGTGTGCGCACGCCACGTCCAGAGGGAGGATGCCACCAGTGTTGAACGTCGCCCTCGGTGAATTGACGGGATGCACAGAGAAGTATCTGCGCACGCAGCATCACGGGTTCGGCGTGCACCAGTGCCATCGTGTCTTGTAACTGATCGCGGAAGCCATACGCGCCGCCCGATTGATAGAAGCCACTACGTGCCCAGAGTCGGCAGCTGATGACCTGATAGAGCAACCAGCCGTTCGCGAGTAAGTTGAGAGCTGGGTCGGGCGTGTCCACCTGCACCGCACCCAGCGTGTCCGACCAGTACTCGCGAACCGTTGCCAATGAATTGTGTGCGGCACCGGGGCCACGCAACTGCAGGACACGCTCGCCAGTATCGTCCTTGCCGCGCAGGCCAGCAGCGCCAAGACGGAACACGACCTCGCGCCCATGTCCGTCAGCCAGAGTGAATGGGATTTGGATCGCGGCGCATGGATCTAATCCCGCCCCGACTTTGTTGGATAGCCGCATGCGGCTCATTGCGGCTGGCGATTTGAGCGTACCGTTGCGTCCGATAAATTCGCTGCGATCTCCGGTCACGGTCACATTGATGGCCTTGGTCGCTTCGTCGGCATCGAAGAACACCATACGATCCGCAAACTCGGTGCTGTAAGGATTTCTCGCGCAGATGGCACCACTGGCCGATTCGATTTCGGTCACGACATACATCGCTGACTTCGCACGCAAGTCACCGAGCACCCATTCCACGTAACCCGTAGTGGATAGCTGCCGCGCCCGGCCTGATTGATTATGAATTTTCAGTACTGAAAATTTAACTGCGGATTCCGTATCAACAAAAACGGTGAGTTCGGATTTGATGCCGTCTTCTTCGTGCTCAAACACGCTGTAACCGAATCCATGTCGCGTCAGGTTCGTCGCACCCGTATTTCTGCCGCACGGCAGCAACGTGGGTGACCAGAAACGACCGCTTTCTTCATCACGAATGTAGATCGCTTCACCGGTCGAATCAGTGACCGGGTCGTTGCTCCATGGCGTGAATCGAAATTCATGGGCGTTTTCGCTCCATGTGTAGGCCGCTCCGCTCTCAGAGATCACCGTGCCTAAATGCGCATTCGCGATAACGTTTACCCACGGAGCTGGCGTGGGTTGATCGGGCGAACTGCGAACGACATACTCGCGCCCGTCGGGGGAAAAGCCGCCATATCCGTTGAAGAACTGGAGCGGGGACGGCTGCGCCAGCGCAGTAAAGGAAGGCTCGCTATTCGGGGTCGGCGTTGTACGCGGAATCAGCGTCGGTGGCGGTGGACCTCGCAGATCGAGCGATGCGCGTCGATTGACCTGATCGGTCAAGGTGCCACGCTTATCGCTTAACACGACACGCGCCACCGTCTGGAACAGGATCCGATCTTCTACGGAAATCTGGTCGGCCACTCGCAAGAAAATACCTCCTGGCCGATCGGCCATGTGCGCTTCATTGCCAGCAGCAATCAGCCCGAGAATCTGCTCCTGCATGAGTTGCCGATATCCAACGTGATCTTCGTTCCAGATCACTAGATCAACGGCCAGTCCTTTGAGTCGCCAATAAGCGTGTGCCTGCACCAATTGCCGCACCAGATCGATATTTTCGATATCACCAATCTGTAGCAGCACGATCGGGAGGTCGCCCGATATGGCGTAACCCCACAGGCTCGACTGGCCTCGCAGGTTGCGCGAGAGAACGCCTTCGAGCGCGCGCATGGATGGATTTGCGTAGACGATTGATGCCGCCAGGCGTGCGTAGAGTTGGGCATCGGCTTCGGTGGCGTTGATCTGCCGCAAGGTGACCGAGCTATGCGTCCAAGCCAGGTCGAAGACGCGATCAGCGAGATTGCGGTCACGATATTTGCCGACAAGCGTTAAGGCTGCTTCGCGCGTTTCACTCATTCCTGTGATCATGTCAACGGCGACCGTCTGGTGTGGATCAAGCGAGATTCGGTAGCGGATCGCAACGATGGGGTCAAGCACAGAACCTTCGCTGTTTGACAATCGCCCGTCGTCGTCGCGCGAGTTGGAGATCATCGCCTTCGGTGACTTAACGCTACGAGTACGACCTATGAAGCGCATACGATCGGTTTCGTAGGAGGCTTCGGTCACGTCGGTGCCATGCACGGCGGCGAAGTGAAACAGGGTGGGCGTTCGTTCGCCGATGGCTCGCGGCCTGCGAACGCACAAAATCGCCTGTTGTGCGTGAACGATTTCCGTCTGCACGAACAAATTGCTGAATGCAGTGTGCAGCGCATCGGCAGCCGACGGCGCGATCACTACCTCTGAATAACTCGTCACTTCAATTGTCCGCCGAGTACGTGCCCGGTTGGTGATGTGCAAACGGCGCAATTCAATATCGTCTTCAGGTGAGACAACGATTTCAGTGTGCGTTTCGTATTCATAGTCACGTCGGCGAAACTCCGCACGACCTTCAGGGAAAATCGCTTCGTAGGTATCGGCTAGCTTGAGCGTCGGCTGATGCGCAGTGGACCAAAATTTGCCAGTGTCTACGTCGCGCAGGTAGCAGAAAGCGCCCATATTGTCGACAGTTCCGTCCTCCCGCCACCGCGTAACCGCGAGGTCCTTCCAGCGACTATAACTACCGCCCGCGTTGGTCACCATGACGTGATAGCGACCATTCGATAACAGCTGCACTTCCGGAATAGGTGTGTTCGCGCTTGTGATGACCCGCATTGGCATATGCGTCTCAGTCAAACTTGCCCGAATGTCGGATAGATCACTCATATGCAGGTGCACGGCAGTGGGCGCAGGGATACGCTCTTGCAATAGCAGGGTCGTGGCTTGAAACGTCGGGTCAGACTCAAAGCGCTTCTGCATCGGTCGGTCAAGCAGGACATAGGCCAGTGAGAGCAGCGTCATTCCCTGGTGGTGTGCCATGTAGGACTGCACAACGGCGCTTTGGCGTTTTCGGGGCAGGCGGGCGGGTGTGTAGTCAACGGCTTCAAACATGCCGAATTGACCCATCAAGCCATCTGCCGCAAGCCGTTGCAGGTTTGCGCATGCGGCTTCCGGTATGACCATCAGCGCCATTGCGGAGGCATAGGGGGAGATCACCAGATCGTCGGCCAATCCACGTTTTATCCCTAGGCCCGGAACGCCAAACGCACGGTATTGATAGTTCAAACTTCCATCGAATGCGTTGTAGCCCGACTCCGAGACGCCCCATGGGACGCCGCGTTGTTTGCCGTACGCAATCTGTTGCCGCACAGCAGCGTGGCAGGTCTGATCGAGGAGTGTATTTTCATACGTTGGCATGACCAAGAGCGGCATCAGGTACTCAAACATTGAGCCGCTCCAAGAGAGCAAAATTGCTTCGTTGCGAACGACTGTTAGCAAACGTCCGAGCGCGAACCAGCTCTCTTGCGGCACGGCACCTTGTGCAATGGCTACAAATGTATTCAGCCGCGCCTCGGTCGCCAGCAAGTCGTAAAACCCCGTGTCGCGCCGACGCTGGTCAACGTTGTAGCCCACAACCATCAGGTGTCGCGCCGTGTCGTAGACGACGCTGTAGTCGACGACGGCTAGCGTGCGCGATTCTTGCGCCAAGCGTTCGAGCGTCCTGATTCGTTCTTGCGCCCGCTGACTGGATTGTGCAACTGCGGCACCAAGTTCGGCTAACCATAAAGTTTCGCCGTCGCTATTGCCTGTAACCGCTTTGCTGTGCATCCAGCGTGCGAACGACGCGTCCAGCGTGGAAAGCTCACGCAGCGTAGGAATCGCTCCAACATCGGGTATCTCATTTAGCCATTCGTGCAACCCGAAGGGCGTTGAGGCGACTTGAGTCCATGGCGCAAGAAATGCTAGTTCGTCCTGTGTGTCCTGACATTGCCGCAAGAGTGCAGTGACCCAAGTTTCCATCTCATTCTTTGGCGGGCCTACGTCAGGAGTGGAGACGTGTACTGCGACGATGAATGCGCGCGCAGATCGCGCGAGCTGAGTAAGTAGTAGCTGCGTCGATGCAATCGTCAACGGTGGATTCTTGGCACCTGCGGCAATGCCGCTCTGCAATTGATCGAATGTGGGCCGGACATCGTCGGCCGCGGCGTCCATCAGATTGGACAATGCATCGCTAAGTCCTTCGAATAGCCGTGCGTTGATGATTCTTTGATCAACCAGCGCAGCGAGTCCTGGGCTCAACGTCAGCAGGTGACCGGACAAGTTCCCGCTATCTACCGATGAGACGTATAGCGGCTGTAGCGGCACAAGTGTGGCCGTGTCGTACCAATTGTAAAAATGACCCTGATATCGCGCCATGCGGTGCATCGTCTGAAATGCATTGTCAGTACGCTCGATGAGCCTGCCGACAGACATATATCCAAAATCGTAGGCGGAAAGATTGGCTAGTAACGCCAACCCCATATTGGTAGGCGAGGTGCGGTGAGCGATGACGTCTACTGGCTGCTCTTGATAGTTATCCGGTGGTAGCCAGTGATCATTTTCAGTGACGAACGTGTCAAAAAAGTGCCAAGTTCTGCGTGCTAGCTTGCGTAGAAAAATATTTTGCTCAACAGTGAGCACAACAGTCTTTCGCGCTAACGGAAGGCTAATGAACCATCCGATCAGCGGCGCCAGGAACCACAACATCAACACCGGCGCTGCGACGACCAGCGCCAGCGGTCGTTCAAGGCTGAGATAAAGGGCGCTGACTAAAGCGAGCGTAGGCGCGATCCACATCGTCCGCAACACACGGAGGATTTCTGTCCGCTGGCTAGTATTTACGCTTTGTATGGCCGAGTCGCTGGAGGGGTTCCATTCCAGCAATCGGCGATGCGATAGCAAAACACGCACACAGGTTCGCGCGATCGCATCAGCACAAAACCACGCTTCGAAGGGAAGGCAAGCAAGCCCGAATAAGGCCTGTATGATTTTGCGGACTACCTCATTGAAAACGCTCGACAGGTGCTGGCTCAGCAGCACCTCGCTAGGCTTTCTAAGTAGCTCGAAAAACGACGTCAACAACGGAGGAATTAGTAGGACGCTCAGCGCTGCAAATGTCCAATAGACGGGGTTTTCCGCAATGGCCCATCCCAGCAAAAGCAGGGCGATCAATGCCATTGGCACCAAACTGCGGCGCAAGTTG
>JBBRGY010000101.1:0-9502 GCA_038223495.1 Burkholderiales bacterium
CGTTGGCGCATGACTTCGTCGTTCCCTAAATCGCTCGATACGATTTACGGCGCGGCCGAAGTATTTGCATCGCAAGTCAGCAAAATGACTGGCGGCAAATTTCAGGTGTCCGTGCATGCGGCAGGTGAAATTGTTCCAGCACCAGGTCTGGTTGACGCTGTGCAAAACGGCACGGTTGAGGCAGGTCACACAGCGCCTTACTACTTCTTTGGCAAGGACGAATGTTTTGCCCTTGGTTGCGCGATCCCGTTCGGATTGAACAGTCGTCAGATGACGGCCTGGATGTACGATGGCAATGGTCTGAAATTAATGCGTGAGTTCTACGCGAAATACAGCATCGTGAACTTCCCCGGCGGCAACACCGGCGCGCAAATGGGCGGCTGGTATCGGAAGGAAATCAAGACTGTGGCGGACCTCAAAGGCCTCAAATTCCGCGTCGGCGGTTTTGCGGGCCGCGTTTGCGAGCGCATGGGCATGGTTGCACAAAACATTCCTGGCGGCGAAATTTATCAAGCGCTGGAAAAAGGCACGATTGACGCAGCTGAATGGGTCGGTCCTTACGACGATCAGAAATTGGGCTTCAACAAAGTAGCCCCACATTACTACTATCCAGGTTGGTGGGAAGGCGGCCCGGAGCTTGACTTCTTCATCAATCAAAAAGCATTTGACGCTCTGACGCCTGAGTACAAAGCGATCGTTGAAAACGCAGCAGCATTCGCGCACACCGAAATGCAGGCCAAGTACGATGCGAAAAACCCTGCAGCGCTGAAACAACTCGTAGCCGGCGGCACCAAGCTGCATCCGTTCCCGAAAGACGTGATGGACAAAGCGTTCTCGGAATCGATGGCGCTGTATGCAGAAATCTCCGCGAAGAATCCTATGTGGAAAAAAATCTACGAAGATTACTCAAAATTCCGTGCCGACCAGAACCTGTGGTTCCGTTTCACGGAGATGAGTTTCGACAGGTTTATGCAGTCACAAAAACTGTAGCCCAACATCCTCTGCTCAAGTCCGCACGGCGTAAGCCTTGCGGGCTTTTTTGTGACCGATTTTTAAAATCGCTGCAAACAGGGCGACATCTTGCGTGTCGCCAAAAACGCAGAAGATGACGTCGCATATTGTTGGGGCATGACTTACGCCGCTGCCGCTGACAAGAAAGTTTCGCCCGCACCAAGATATCGCCATGCACCAATGGGCAGATCGCCCAGCAACACCTCACCGATGCGTATGCGTTTAAGCGCGACGACATGCAGCCCGACCTGTTCGCACATTCGGCGAATCTGGCGTTTCTTGCCTTCTCGCAGAATGAAGCGCAGTTGCCCTTCGTTCTGCCACCATACCTTTGCCGGTTTCAGCGTTGCGCCATCCAGCGACAGACCATAATTTAACAAGCGCAAATCCGAGTCGTGCAGGCGCCCTCCGCGAACGGATTGAACGCGCACTAGGTACTCCTTTTCGACCAGCGAATTCTCGCCGATCAACTGTTTCGCAATGCGGCCATCCTGCGTAAGAATCAGCAGTCCCGTTGAATCAATATCAAGCCGTCCAGCAGGCACAAGGCTCTTCAATTGCTCACGCTGGAATCGCAGCGGCGAGCGGTCCTCATGCCAACGATTTTCCGGCTTCACGAGCACGACGGCAGGCTCGTAACCGTCTTCCGCTTGTCCACTCACGTAGCCAATCGGTTTGTTGATTAGCACCGTTACGCGTGCCGCCTGCTCCACATTGGCAGCACGATCAACTGTGATCACTTGCGACGGTACAACCTTCTGCCCAAGCACCGCAGGCACGCCGTCAACGCGAATCCAGCCGCGCTCAATCCATTCATCAGCCTCGCGCCTCGAAGCGAGACCTAACTCGCTCATGCGCTTCGATAGTCGAATAGGTTCGGTCATACGTAAAGATCAATTACAGAAAAGACAAGGACACCCGAAAGTGCCCTTGCGCAGAAGCGATTGCAACTAATGCTACTGCTTACTTCTTCGTTTCATCTTTTTTAACTGCGTCCAGAATCGCCTTCATCGGATCGTCCGCTTGCGTCGCAGGCTCCGTTGGGGTCGGCATCAACGGTGCCGCACCTGCGGGTGCCGCTGGCGGAGCGACTTTGTCGAAACCGCGCATCTGATCATCGTCCGTGCGAGGCGTTGCATCGTTTGGCTCAACGGGTCGGTCAATCTTAACCTTGTCCAGATCAATCACTAGCTTCTTGTCCAGGCCGCTCGACACGATACTGGGGAATGCAATGATGAGTCCGACCATAACCATCTGAATGATTACGAATGGCACCGCACCCCAATAGATTTGCATTGTCGTGACGGGTTGCACAATTTTTTTGGTAACGCGATCCACGTATTCCTTGGTCGCCGCGACGCTGCGCAGGTAGAACAGCGCGAAGCCAAACGGCGGATGCATGAACGAGGTCTGCATGTTGACGCCAAGCAATATGCCGAACCAGATCAGGTCAATACCGAGTTTTTCAGCGACCGGCGCTAACAACGGAACAACGATGAACGAGAGCTCAAAAAAGTCCAGGAAAAACGCCAAGACAAAAATCAGCAAGTTCACGACGATCAGGAAACCGACTTGGCCACCGGGTAAGCCGCTTAGCAAATGCTCGACCCATTTCGGGCCATCCACGCCCTGAAAGGAGAGGCTGAAGATGGTGGAGCCAATCAAGATAAACACCACAAAACAAGACAGCTTGACTGTGCTGTTGAGCGCTTGCTTAAGCAGCGACATAGTCAGGCGGTTGCGCGCCATAGCCATCACTAGCGCACCAACCGCGCCCATCGCCCCACCTTCAGTAGGCGTAGCAATGCCAAGGAAAATCGTTCCTAATACCAGAAAGATAAGTAGCAAAGGCGGGATCAACACGAAGGTCACCCGCTCCGCCATTTTTGATAACAAGCCGGCGCGAGTCGTCTTGTTCACTGCAGCAATTACAAATGCCAGAAATACGCCAAGACACATTGAAATGACGATTGTTTCGTCAAGCGGCACGTCGACCGGCGCAGTGCCTTTCCACCAGCCGAGCACCTCACCATAGTTTTTGGCGAACGTGATCGAAACGCCCGCAGACAAAAGCATCAGCACGGCAAGCGACGGCAACCCAGTCTTGCCGTTGTCTTCACGAATCGTGCGCGCCTCCATTGGCAGCGCCGGTACCCACTCAGGTTTGAAAATTGCAACGCCGACCACGTAAAGCGCGTAGAAGCCGGTGAGGATAAATCCGGGCAAGAACGCGCCCTTGTACATGTCACCAACGCTGCGACCTAACTGGTCGGCCAGGATGATCAGCACGAGCGAAGGCGGAATGATTTGCGCCAACGTGCCGGATGCAGTGATCACGCCGCTGGCCACTCTACGGTCATAGCCATAGCGCAGCATGATGGGCAACGAGATCAGGCCCATCGAAATAACCGAGGCGGCAACCACGCCTGTGGTGGCGGCGAGCAAAGCGCCCACAAAAATAACGGCGAAACCCAACCCGCCGCGAACTGGACCGAACAACTGACCGATGGTATCGAGCAAATCCTCGGCCATCCCGCTACGTTCAAGGATCAAACCCATCAGCGTAAAAAACGGGATCGCAAGGAGCGTGTCGTTTCGCATGATGCCAATGATGCGCAGCGGCAGCGCTTGCAGCAGCGGCTCCGGCAACGCACCTATCTCGATGCCGACAAACGCGAAGAAGAGCCCGCACGCCCCTAGACTAAACGCGACTGGGAAACCAACCAGCAGAAAGAAAATTAGCCCCACAAACATGATGGGCGCGAAGTTATGTATCAGAAATTCCATGATTCCGGCTTCTCGCTATTTAGCCGACAGGGCCGCAGCCTCTGTACGCAAACGAATCGCTTCCGCGAGTTCTTCTTCAGCCGATTTTTCGACTAGCTTCACCGTCGGATCTGCGATAAGTCCGCGCAGGAACGCGAAGCGCTTGATCAACTCAGAGACTGCCTGAATCAACAAAAACAGAAAGCCCAGCGGCAGCATTAAATAGATCGGCCACAAAATAAGTCCGCCTGCGTTTGCCGAGACTTCATGCGAACGAAAGGATTGCAAAAACAGCGGCGTCGAAAACCAGATCACTGTCAGGCAGACGGGAATCAGGAAACATATCAATCCGAAAATATCGATCCAGATTTGGCCACGCTTTGAAAATCTGCCGGCGACCACGTCAATACGCACGTGCTCGTTGTTGAGTAACGTATAACCCGCCGCGAGCAAAAAAGATGTGGCAAACAGGTACCACTGAATTTCGAGAAATGCGTTAGAGCCAATATCGAAGGCTTTACGAACAATCGCGTTGATGCAACTCACCAACGTAGAGCCGAAAATGAGCCACTTCATGAGTGAACCAACCCAATTGCTGAAATGATCAATCAGCTTTGAAAGAGATAGCAATCCCCGCACACGTTTCTCCCGAGAAGTAATTCCATTTCTAAATCAACGACCATACGAAGCCAAGCCGCGCACAGTGCATGAGCTCCGCAGGCGAAAGCGACAAAGTCGGTATTGATTTACAGATGGAACAACAAGTTTGTTGCCGTATTTTGCCGCCTGACGGGCTCAACACGACACCGAGTAAACCCGCGTTGACGTTAGCGTTAAGCTCGATTGCGGCTTAGTCAGCTAGCGGTCAGCCGCCAGCAATCTGCATCGACTCAATGAGGATCGAGCCGACATGTTTTGATCCGCGTCGATCAATGTCATCGCCAATCGCGACAATATTTTGATAGAGATCTAGCAAGTTGCCCGCGATGGTGATCTCGGAAACCGCGTGTGCGATCTCGCCGCCTTCGACCCAAAAACCTGCCGCACCGCGCGAGTAATCACCCGTGACACCGTTGACGCCCTGCCCCATGAGTTCAGTCACAATGAGTCCGCGGCCCATTTGCTTGGCCAGTGTGGCCGTGTCGCCTTTGATCGTTGGCGCGACCAGCAAATTGTGATTGCCACCGGCGTTTCCGGTGGTCGTTAAACCCAATTTGCGTGCGGAGTAGGCCGACAAAAAATAGCCGCGCACGATGCCGTTTTCGATGATCGCGCGACGCTGGCAAGCGACGCCCTCGCCGTCGAACGGCGAGCTGGCGTAAGCACGAGGAATGTACGGATCGTCGATGATATTGACGAACGACGCAAATTTTTGCGTGCCCATCGAGTCAAGCAAGAACGAAGTCTTGCGATACAGCGAACCACCGAACAGTGCGCCGACGGCGTGTCCAATGAAGCCACCCGCCACTTGCGGCGTGAAAATAACAGGCGCCGATTGCGTTGAAATTTTGCGAGGATTCAATCGTGCGATAGCGCGCTCTCCGGCCTTGCGACCGACGCCCTCAGCGGTTTCGAGTTCTGCGGCGACGCGATGCGAGGTGTACCAATCGTCGCGCTCCATCGCTTCGCCCTCGGATGCGACCATCGCGCAGCCGATGTAGTGCGCGCTGCCCTTGTAGCCACCCGTGAAGCCGTGGCTGTTGGCGTAGACAAACTCGGATTCAGTCGCGCTGACGGATGCGCCTTCGCTGTTGTCGATGCGCTCGTCCACGTCAAAGCCCGCGTCTTCGCAGCGCTTGGCTAGCGCCGTGGCGGCCTCGGCATCAATCGCCCAGGGGTGATACAGATCGAGATCGGGGATGACCGTCGCCATTTCGCTGGCGTCAGCCAAGCCCGCGAACGAATCAGGACTAGTGAATTTGGCGATGCTGAGCGCTTTGTCGACCGCCGCTTCAATCGCGGCACGCGAAAAATCACCGGTCGATGCGTTGCCCTTGCGCCCGTTGACGTAGACCGTCACGCCGAGGCCTTTGTCGACATTGTGTTCCAGCGTTTCCAGTTCACCCATGCGCACGGTGACGTTGAGGCCGTTACCCTGCGTTGCCTCTGCCTCTGCCTGATCGGCGCCGCCGCGTTTGGCGCGTTCCAGCACGGCAAGTGCGACATCACGGAGGGCTTCACTGGAAAGGGCTAGGGACATAGAAAATCTTCACAAAAATGAGCCTGAAGCATAGCGGGCTGACGCAATTGCTCAGGTGCGGCAAAATTACCGTATGTCACGCCCCCCAAAAATCCCCCGCGTCATCGAAGATCGACCCTCAAAAACGCAACTCAAAGCCGATGCGCACGAGTTGCAGCTGCTGGGAGAACAGCTCGCGGAGATGACCAAAGATCAGCTCAATCAGCTGGATCTGCCGGAAATCCTGCGCGACGCCATTGACGAACTGAAAAACGTCGGCAAACACGAAGCCACGCGCCGCCAGATGCAGTTCATTGGCAAATGCATGCGCGACGTCGACCCGGAGCCGATCCGCGCCCAGATTGATCGCTGGGAAATGGGCACCAAGGCCAACAAGGCTGCCTTCAAGACCTCCGAGCGTTGGCGTGACCGGCTGATCGCCGAGCCTGCCGCCATTGACGAATTTTTGCTGGAGTGGCCTGCAGTGGATCGTGCGTCATTGCAAAAACTAGTGACACTGGCGCGAACGCAGGCCGCGCGCGGCGATGCGCCAGCCGCGTCGCGACAGGTGTTTCGTGCGATTTATCGTGTGTTGTTGAAGGTTTAGCGCTCATGTCGTTTGACCCCGTCAAAATTGGCCTGATTTCAGTCTCGGACCGGGCGTCCACCGGCGTCTACGAAGACAAAGGCATTCCGGCGCTGCAAGACTGGTTGGCCAGCGCAGTGCAAAACCCGATCACTTTTGCCACGCGACTGATTGGCGATGAACAGCCCGTCATCGAGTCCGCACTCATCGATCTGTGCGACATCGAGCGCTGCGATCTGGTACTAACCACTGGCGGCACTGGCCCCGCGCGGCGCGATGTCACGCCCGAAGCGACATTAGCCATTGCGCATAAAGTGATGCCCGGTTTTGGCGAGCAAATGCGGCAAATCAGTCTGAATTTCGTGCCAACGGCGATTCTGTCGCGACAGGGTGCCGTAATTCGCGGCAACGCGCTGGTGATCAACCTGCCGGGCCAGCCGAAGAGCATCAAGGAAACGCTGGAAGGACTGCGTGACGCGGATGGCAAATCGACTGTGCACGGCATTTTTGCGGCGGTGCCGTATTGCGTCGATCTGATCGGCGGTCCGTACATCGAGACGTTTGAGGCGGTCTGTAAGGCGTTTCGCCCGAAGAATGCGGTCAGGACTTTTGCGGCTCCAAAATAGCCAGTTGGGCCATCAACTTTATCCTACAGGGCTTTCTGCACAGGGGCTAGATGAGATAAATAGCATAACTCGACAATTCACTTAATTAAGTGCAAGCCCCTGTGTAAAGGCGCTTTCGTGGAAAAGTTGATAGCCGGACAGTCACGAAAAAGCGGCCCGAAAGCCGCTTTTTTCATGTCCACGCGCCAAATTTATTTAAGGTCAGCCACCAGCGCATTACGCACCGTCTGTGGAATCGGGTTGATCGCCGCTTTGTAACGCGGGTGATCCACGCCCACAGCGAGCCCTACGCCGTACTTAAGTGCGGCCTTCATCTCTTTGGTCAGCTCGAAGCGCAGGAAGTGCACTGACGACGTTTTATAGTCGTTTTCGCGATCCTGATCTTCGTCCGCGATCGAATACAGCTTGGAGCTACCTTCGACCTGAATCCAGATGCGATCTTCGATGCCGATTAACGTGGCGAGTTGGCGTTTGCGCTCAATCTCATCCGTGTATTCGAGCATCATCGTTGCTTTCAGATTGCTTCCGTCCGGGATCAACGGCAAATAAGCATCGAGCTCGTTCTGCACGTTGTCGCTGCCGTCGGAGCCTTCAAGCTCGCTGTCTTCACGAAGCATTTCCTGAATCTGATAGCGCACCGTCATTTCATCTTCGAATTGCAGCGCGAGATGATTGCCCAGATGAACTGTGCGATTTTTTTTGTGCGCCATCACCTCTGGTCGAAAGGTGGGACGACGCTTTGTATATTCTTCAAGCGACCAAAGATTAGCCCGTGTTAATACAGGCGTTGACTTTTTAGCCATAATCCAATCCGTAGGTAATCGATACAACTTTGTCGGCGGGCTGCCTCTGCTGGGACCCTGCGCGAAATACCGAAGCCGATGCTGCGCGATGCTTGGAGACCTAATTATTCTCAGGTCTCGGCACCCTTTCTCCTGCGCGCACCGTTGTGCACGGTAGACCATGATTTTAGGTCGCCGGTTCCAAAAAAGCCAGTCATCTGAGTCCGAGAAACTCAGTAAATCGCTCTAAAGCGGATCATTCCTGGCTTATTCGCACCAAATTCAGGCGCAAAAAGCCGCTCCGGTAAGCGATCACTTACCGGGAAAACCCTAATGAATGGAAACGTACCGGGAACGGGTCGTTAAATCTCTTCGTACAACGGCAAAGTCAAGAATTCTTCAAAAGAATCTTTGGTGGCCATGTCGGCGAAGATGACCGCAGCGCGATCAAATTTGCCCTCAAAGCCGCCAGCCTTGATCTTGGCCAATTCTTCCGGCACCATCGCTTTGACCATTTCGGCGGTCACTTTGCGGCCATCGTCGAGCACGCCTTTGGGCGTCCGAATCCACTGCCACACCTGCGAGCGCGAGATTTCAGCCGTTGCCGCATCTTCCATCAAATTGTGAATCGGCACGCAGCCGTTACCAGCGAGCCAGGCACCGAGGTAGTGAATTCCAACGTTGATGTTCATGCGCAAACCGAACTCGGTGATCGGCGTTTCCGGTTGGAAATTCAAGAGATCAGCGGCGGTTACTTTGACGTCTGGACGCTGCTTTTCCCACTGGTTCGGCTTGTCGCCGAGCACGTCAACAAATTCCTTCATCGACGCTTCAACAAGGCCCGGATGCGCGACCCAGCCGCCATCGTAACCATCCGTCGCATCACGTTTTTTGTCGGCAATGATGCCGCCCATCGCGATGGCGTTTTTCTCAGGATCATTCTTGATCGGGATGAGCGCGCTCATGCCGCCAATAGCCGGGGCACCGCGACGATGGCACGTTTCCAGCAACAAGAGTGCGTAAGAGCGCATAAACGGCGCAACCATCGTGACCTTGGCGCGATCAGCGAGGCAGAAATTCTTGTCGAGTTTGAATTTTTTGATGCACGAGAAGATGTAATCCCAACGACCGGCGTTGAGGCCTGAGCTGTGCTCGCGCAGTTCATACAACATCTCTTCCATCTCAAACGCGGCGTTGATCGTCTCGACTAGCACCGTCGCTTTGATCGTGCCCTGCGGCAGACCGAGCTCGTTCTGCGTCATGACGAACACGTCGTTCCACAGACGCGCTTCAAGATGCGATTCGAGCTTCGGCAGATAGAAGAACGGGCCGTAACCTCTAGCGATTTGCTCTTTCGCGTTGTGGAACATGAACAGCGCGAAATCGAAGATGCCGCCGTGCACGCGCTTGCCGTCGATCAACACATGCTTCTCTTCGAGATGCCAGCCGCGCGGGCGCACTTGCAGCGTCGCGATCTTGTCGTTCAACTTGTAGGTCTTGCCTTTTTGTTCCAACGTCAGAGTGCGACGGATCGCCTTGCCGAGGTTGATCT
>JBBRGY010000102.1:0-9425 GCA_038223495.1 Burkholderiales bacterium
GGCACCGACCAAGCTCCAGCCTTGCGCCACCGAACCCCAATAGATGAACGCTGCCTGCACGTTTACGCTGCGATCAATCAGCACGACGAATTGCGGCGAATTCAGTTGAATCTGTGCTGAATCAAGCGCGGTCTGCAACCGAACTGGTCTGTTTGTCATCGCACATACATCGGCGAGCGATGTGAGCATCATCAATTCTTCACGCACATGCCGACGATTCAGGAGTTTCAATGACAAAACAAGACGAGATTAGAGCCATCAAAGCGCGCATAGCTAAATCCGAATCCGACACCCACACCTGGCGTGTCTCGGGCTATGGTGAGAGCTGCATCCAGGCCTACGATGATGCCGATGCGGAGGAGTTGCAGCTCGAAACAAAGCTCGCAGAATCGAAGCGCGAGATTGAGAAAAGCAGGCGGCCCGTTTTCAAAAGTCTGAATGCTGTCAGCAGGGCGACGGTTACCGCTACCGATGGCATCATTGGTAGCGTGACTTCAGCGCTCTTCGACGATAAGTCCTGGGCCATTCGCTATCTGGTAGTCGACGCCGGAACATGGCTGTCGAACCGCAAGGTGCTGATCTCCCCCTACTCGGTCAAATCCCTGCTGACCAGCGACAAAAACATTGATGTGACGCTGACGCGTCAGCAGGTTAGGTCCAGCCCCGATATTGACGCACACCGACCAGTCACCCGTCAACACGAACGCGAGTACCTTCGCCACTATGCGTATCCCGAATACTGGGAGGGTGGCGGAATGTGGGGCATAGCGGCGTATCCGGTGATGCGAACGCACGTGCCTTCTCCCACAGAAACCGAAGTCGAAAACGCAATCCGCGAACTGGACTTTCGGGCCGATGACGTTCATCTGCAAAACAGTGATGAGGTCACCGGCTGTGATATTCAAGCCACCGACGAAAGCATCGGTCACGTCAAGGATTTCATCTTCGATGAAGCGTCCTGGGTGATCCGATACCTCGTTGTGGACACCCGCAACTGGTGGCCCGGTGGAAAGATTGTGCTTGTTGCCACGCCATGGATCGAAAGCATCGATTGGGACGCGAGCATCGTGCGTGTCAAATTAGCCCGCAAGCAAGTCATGAATAGTCCCGAGTACGTCGATGCCACGATGATTGATCGCGACTATGAGCAGCGACTGCACGACGCTCACGAACGGGACGGATACTGGTTATCACAGAGCCGCGACACTTCACTTGAACGAAGGCTGACGGACGGGGCAAATTGACTATGTACGCAATGGTCTTGAACCATCTGAATTCCCCGCTGGTCTGGACAGAATTAGGTGATCGTTCGCCCGGCTCAGGGCAGATTCGCGTAAAGGTGGCGGCATGCGGTGTTTGCCGCACTGACTTACATGTTGTTGACGGAGTCTTGCCCGACCCGGTGCTACCCATTATTCCGGGGCATGAAATCGTCGGTCGCATTGATGCAATCGGTCCCGGAGTCGTAGGGCTCGAAATTGACCAGCGTGTCGGCATTCCGTGGCTTGGCCACACCTGTGGCGTCTGCCCTTATTGCCGTGCCGCTCGCGAAAATCTCTGTGACGATCCACTCTTTACGGGTTTCACGCGCGACGGCGGTTTTGCCACGGCAGCGATTGCTGATGCGCGCTACGCATTCCCGCTCGGCGAAGACGGTAGCGATGTTGCGTTGGCGCCGCTTCTCTGTGCCGGACTCATCGGTTGGCGATCCCTCACGATGGCAGGCGATCCTGAACACTGCAAGCGAATCGGGCTCTACGGGTTCGGCGCGGCGGCCCATATCATCGCGCAGGTTGCGCGATGGCAGGGCCGCGCAGTATTTGCCCTCACCCGTCCCGGTGACGTCAGCACGCAGCAGTTTGCGAAGCATCTAGGCGCGGTCTGGGCCGGAGGCTCAGATGAGATGCCACCGGAGGCGCTTGATGCGGCGATCATCTTCGCAACCGTCGGCGATCTCGTACCGCTCGCGCTTAAGGCGGTAAAAAAGGGTGGGCGCGTGGTGTGCGCCGGCATTCACATGAGTGACATTCCAAGCTTTCCCTATGCTCTGCTTTGGCAAGAGCGGCAACTGCTGTCCGTGGCTAATCTGACTCGGCAGGACGGCCTGGATTTTTTACGCCTCGCGCCGCAAATGGACTCGTCACCGAGACCACGAGCTATCCGTTGCAACGCGCGAACGAGGCCCTCGCTGATCTTCGCGCGGGCGCGTTCCATGGCGCTGCAGTGCTCGTTCCATAAGGCACCTGTCTCCCAACATGGCATCCAACTCATCCTCAAC
This sequence comes from Burkholderiales bacterium, assembly GCA_038223495.1. GTDB lineage: Bacteria > Pseudomonadota > Gammaproteobacteria > Burkholderiales > Casimicrobiaceae > Casimicrobium. Next base: position 2,279 of record JBBRGY010000102.1, read on the forward strand.
TCAGGTCATCTATGCTGCACTGATCGGCAATCTGCTGGTCGCGTTCACCAAGGCGGGGGCAGCTGCCTGGACGGGCAGTTCGTCGATGCTGTCGGAGGCGGTTCATTCGTTCGTCGATATCGGCAATCAGGTTTTACTGCTCTACGGCATGCGTCGCGCCAAGCTGCGCGCCGACCCCGATCATCCGATTGGATATGGGCGTGAACTCTACTTCTGGAGCTTTATCGTCGCATTGCTGGTGTTTGCGCTCGGTGCTGTCGTTTCAATTTATCACGGGGTTCTTCATGTGAAGAACCCCGAGCCGATTCATGACGCCTTCGTCAACTACGTGGTGCTGGCGCTGGCCTTCGCCTTTGAAACGGCATCGTGGCGGGTCGCATTCAAGCACTTCAAAACGATTAAAGGCTCACTCGGTTACTACGCGGCGTTTCGTGCCAGCAAAGACCCACCGTCGTTCGTAGGTCTGTTCGAAGACTCCGCCGCCTTGATCGGCATTGTGATCGCTGCTTTCGGCACCTTCGCCTCGGACACGCTCAACATGCCTGTCCTTGACGGCGTTGCATCCATCCTCATCGGCATCATTCTGGCGGGGACTGCGGGGCTGCTCGCGCGAGAGAGCAAAAGCCTCCTGATCGGCGAACGCGCCGACCGCAAGTTAAGCGATTCGCTGCTGCGCATCGCCGAGGCCGCGAGCCCATCGTCGAAAGCCAATGGTGTGTTGACCGTGCAGCTTGCGCCCGACCAGATTCTTGCAGCACTCAGCCTTGAGTTCGACGACACGCTGCGGGTGCGCGAAGTAGAGGCGGCAGTCATGGAGATCGAGCGTCAGATAAAACTCGCTCATCCCGAGGTGGTGAGCCTGTTCGTTAAGCCGCAGACGAGTGCAGCGTTCAACGAGAACGTGCTCAATCGCTTTGGGACATTACCAACCGGGACTAACATCGTTGCCGAAAAACCTGCATAGTGCGGTCGCAAGCAAGCGCGTTAAACGTTGCCGCATCGCGTTCGTCATGCTTGATGAGGATCGCGGTCACTGCTACTTCGGCTTTGGCATCGGCATCGGTATCGGTATCAGCAAGGCAGGCACGTAGATGTAGCGTGTTTCATTGCCGAACGGAAACCAGCGGTCACCCCACGGCCCCCCAGTAGAACTTAATGTTTCGCCATTGATCATCGCTTTTTCTGCAAATGCTGATTTGCTTTTTCTATAAAGCCTTATGTCGCTTGGACGTAGTGAAGGAAAAAATGTGTCGGCTAATGCCGAAAAAAGCGCCAGCCCCTACATAAAAATGCATTTTTAGCTAAGCTGATCAAATTGAAAGTCACCTAAACGGTATGCCGCGCCTCCAGCAAGTCCAGTTCCCGAACTAGCTTCCTTGCGGTATCGCTGCCGAGTCGCCGCGCGCGCAATTCGCCAAAGAGATAGGCACGCTCGGCTTGTAATCCAGCTAGACTCATCTCGCGCTCGGCCTGTTCCCCCCGCCTCGCCGTAGCGATGGTCTCATCGTTCCCTGCCCGACTTTCAATGCGTGCCCGGTAAGTGTTCATCACGCGCGCTGCGGCGGCAGCGGTGACGGCGATGTCAGCGTCAGCATCGGTTTTCGTGTCCGTTCTGAGGCGCTCAACGCGTCCAATTTCCGCGATGGCCGCGTGCGCCGCCGCCATGCGTGCAGCGGTCTCTTCGGCATCGCGCAAGGGATCGACGGGCATGTCCAGTCCCTTGAGCAACAGCGGCAAGCCAATGCTTGCAGCCATCAGCGAAACAATGATCACCCCCATCGCAAGGAGTATTGCCAAGTCACGCGCTGGAAAGGAAGCACCGCCCGTTAACACCAGTGGTAAGCTGAGTACACCTGCCAGCGTCACCGCGCCACGCACCCCAGCCAACGACATGACGGTGACAAGCCGCCATCCGGATCGTACGGGCGCAACAGCGGACGCAATGCTTGGCCCACGCGTCGATCCAGAGGGCGATACATTCATAGCAACGCGGCTATGAAACAGCACCAGGCGAAGCGACACAAACACCCAGGCGAATCGCAATGCCGCAAGTCCGAGCGTGATCGCCATGACGTACACGGCCAACCACATTGGGTGGCTGTGCCCAGTGAACTGCACTGTGGTGGCGGCGCTCGACACAATGCCATGCAATTGCTCGCCGAGCAGCACGAAAATCACGCCATTGGCCGTGAACTGGATTGCATCCCAAACCGTGTTGCGACGCAGGCGGGTGACAGCGTGTGCCTTTCCAGAGCTTTCTACGAAGCTCATCGTCAGGCCAGCGGCAACAGCCGCAAGGATGCCTGAGGCATTGAGTTCCTCTGCCAGCAGGTAGCAGCCGAACGGGATCAGGAGACTAATGAGGATTTGCGAACCACTACTTTCGCCTAGCCTCCGCGACGCCACATTTTTCATCCAGGTCAGCGCAAAGGTCAGGCCTACGCCAACCGCGATTCCAACTGCCACAACCCACAAGAAATCGAACGCAGCCCCCCACGCCGAGAAGGCACCCGTCATCATCGCCGCAACGGCAAAGCGGAAACACACCAAACCAGATGCATCGTTGAGTAACGATTCGCCTTCAAGGATTCGCATCATCCGTCGTGACATCGGAGTCCGATTGGCAATCGCAGAAACCGCGATGGGGTCGGTCGGGGAGAGCACTGCGGCGAGCGCAAACGCGACAGGCAGCGGCATGGCGGGTAGCAGCCAGTGAATGAAGAAGCCCATGCCAACCATCGTGAACAACACGAGCCCCAATGCCAGTTGCAAGACCGTCCGTTTGTCCTTGAACAATTCTTCCGGCGGGATGCGCCAGCCATCGAGAAACAGAAGCGGCGGCAGGAACAGCAGAAAAAATATTTGCGGATCAAGCGTAACGCCGTGACGGCCGGAAACGCCAATGAATGCGCCTAATACGATCTGTATCAGTGGTCGTGGAATGTCGCCAGGGATCCACCGTGTAAACGCGTCGGAGAGGACCACTGCCAGCAGCAGGAGGAGGATGTCAGCAACGTTTTCCAAACTCGACTCACTCCACAGTTAACCTTTGAGCTTACTCAAGCCCGTGCCCCCGGTCTGTGGGTAAGCGCACAGAGCAGTCATAAACGCAATACGCGTACGGCGACTTCAACATTCTCGCTTTCATGTACGTTGCCGTACAGACGCGACACCTGGCCCAAATTACAAACGAACCTATGCCAATCCCGGCACGTTCACTCCTCTAGGGATCTACCCATGAAAAGCATCACGTTAGTTGCCGCACTGGCAAGTGCTGGCCTATTTACGACCGTTGGAACTAATCAGGCGCAGGCGCAAGTCGCTGGAAGCACCACCACAATCGGTATTTCTGTTGACGAATCGACCAAGCTTGCGATGGGCTGGAGCGTCAAAAAAACAATCCTCGGCAAGACGGTCTACAACGATCAAAACCAAAAGGTAGGTACGGTCGAAGACCTGATCATTTCACCCGACCGCAACGTGTCGTACGCCATCGTAGGCGCGGGTGGGTTCATCGGCATGGGCCGACACGATGTGGCCATCCCCGTGTCGCAGATCACCAATGAGGGTGGCAAACTCATCATGCCCGGTGCGACCAAAGACGTTGTGAAGTCTTTACCGACCTTCGTATACGCCACCAACATCGTTTCGCGAGACCAGTTCGTTGCCAACGCCGAGAAAGATATTGCCAAGGGCAAAGAAGTACTCGTCGCTCAGGAGAAGAAAGCGTCCGTCGCCGCCGCCGACGTGAAGGCCAAACTGGATCTGCAAATCGCCGCACTGCAAATGGACTTGAAGTCGGCTGAAGGCAAATTGGCCGAGATGAAAACAGCGACGGCAAACCGCTGGAAAGAGTTTGAGGCCAGCGTGAATGCCGCGACCGCCCGTTTGCGCAAATCAATCCACAACGCAACTGCTTAATCACAGCACACAACAGAAATCAAAAAAAGGAAATTGTATGAATCGAATGTTAGTAGTGGTTTTCGACAACGAAAAGACAGCTGAGACAGGTGCGCACGCGCTGCGAAAACTTGACGCGGACGGCAGCATTTCTCTGTATGCGATGGACGTAATTGTCAAGGATTCCAAAGGCAAAGTGAGCATCAAGGAAGAAACTGGCCAGGGACCGGTTGGCACTGGCGTAGGTCTGGCTGTCGGCAGTCTTGTCGGCCTGTTGGTCGGCCCTGCTGCCATCGTTCTGGGCGCTGTCACGGGCACGCTAATCGGGTTGACGCACGACCTGTGGGCATCCGGGGTCGGGCTCGATTTTGTGGGAGAGGCCGAACGTGTGTTGACACCCGGCAAAGTGGCACTCGTAGCGGAGGTCGAGGAGGAATGGGTGATTCCGGTCGACGCTGCGATGGCAAGCACGGGCGGCGTGGTCTATCGCCGCACCCGCGAGGCCGTGGAAGATGCCGAGATTAGTCGTGACATTACGGCGTTGAAATCTGAAATGCGTTCGCTTCAGACTGAGGTGAAGCATGCAAGCGCCGACGCGAAGGACACGCTAGCAATCAAAACGACCGCAGTCAAAGCAAAGCTTGATGCAGCGATGAAGCGCGCGAGCGATAGCGTCCAAACGATGGAGCAAGAGGCCACCGCAAAAGCTGCCGCCATCAAGTCGCAACTAAAGAAAAGCAAGGGCGACGCCAAGGTCGCGCTTGAAGCGCGCAAGGAAAGTGTTGAGGCCGCGTACAAGGAGCGCAGCGCGAAGCTGTCGAAAGCCTGGGGGCTCACCAAAGAAGCGCTATCGGCTTGATCGCCTAGCGTATCGCTCGGATTGCGGATGGTGGTGCCCAGTTTCGCACCGCTGGTTCTGGTGATCATCGGCGGTCGGATTTATCGCGCCTGAAAGTGTGATCCATTCGGTAACCGCCGTCCAATCAAGAAAGTATTCACAATAAAAAAAACGCGAGAACAAAGTCGTTTTCGTCACCGGCGGCAACTCCGGAATCGGTAAGGCGTGCGCGCTACAGGCCGCCAGCGAGGGAGCCAAAGTAGTCATCGCAGACCTCGCAAGTGCAGAGCACGAAGCGACCCTGCAGGAATTGTCAAGGCTCGGTAGCGAGTCGCTATTTGTTGCTCTCGACGTCACAAGCGTTGCTAGTGTCAAAGCTGCGATTGCAGCCACGGTTGAGCGCTTTGGTCGGCTTGACGTTGCACGCAACAACGCCGGCATCGGAGGCCCCTACGCCGAGTTCGTCCTTCGCGTGCGCGCCTAGAGCATCGTGCGCCATCAATTGCTCCGCCACTTGCCTAGCGAGATTGCTATTTAACCCACGACCGACATAGATCGCCGCCAGCTCACTGTGCTCCGAGACAGGATCGTCCTTTTGCTCAGCGCTTTCGCGAGCGAGGTCGGCATTTTCGGTATCGGCTTGAGAGTGCACCGAGACATATTCGCCCGCCGCCATGGACATCGCACCGGCTACCAGTCCCGCGATACCGGTCAGCAGGATGTTGCTATGACTAGCGTCAACGCCTGCGCTGGCACCCACGCTCGCGGCAGCAACACCGAGCATCAAGCTGCCCGTCGACACGATGCCGTCGTTGGCACCAAGCACAGCCGCGCGTAACCATCCGATGCTTGACGTGCGGTGGTGCTCGGTGTACCCCCGAATTGTCCGCATGCGCGGCTTCATTGCCTAGCCCGCTCCATGGCGCTTATTCCGCTGCAGCTTCGGCGATGTCCTCAGCCAATGCATTCGGGTTGGCCAATACGGAGCTGACCTTCGCCAGATCCTCGGCATTGCCGTGCACCATCAGCACATACTTATCGACTTTGAGCGCGGTTTCGTACTTGATCACCTGATCTTTGGGTATCCCAATCTGCGTCAACGCGGCACCCAGTGCGGACAATCCGCCAACAACCACCGCGCCTTCGAGCGCGCCGACTAACGTTGCAACTACAGGCCCGGCCATTGCGAGCAGTCCGAGGCCAGGAAGAAAAAAGACCGCCGGTGCGAGAAGCAAGCCCCAGATGCCGCCCCAGAATGCACCTGCGCTACCCCACGATTTGATGCGATCACCCGCCGTATAAAAACCGACCGGATGCTCCTCTGTGTGATAACCCTTGCCGACGAGGGAGAGCTTTTTTACATCGAAACCTGCGCGGCTTAACGCGTGGATTGCCTCCTCTGCCTCAACGTGCGTGTTGAAGATGTAGACGGGAGAATTTTCTTTTGACATGGTGCTGCCTTGATTGAACATGATTTAAAAAAATGTACGTGAACGCGTTAGCGGGAAATAACTTTCATGAATTGGGGTGATCTTGAAAATAATGAAGACTCGCGCAGCGCTTTAGGGCGCAACGGTGATGTCGTTAATGACCGATGTCACACCAGGCGCGGACCATGCGGCCCATATCGCCTGATTGCGCTCGGTCCATGACGCAACACTGCCGGTGAGCGTGACCGTGCCACTAGCCGTGCGGACCTTGACACGGCGCGCATCCAGATCGGCATTGCGACGAAATGCGTCCTCGATTTTGTGGGTGACATCGACCCATTTTGCGGTGGGCTTGAGCGCGATCTGATTTGATACGGCGGCCACTCCCGCCAAGTGCCGGACAGCTCGTTCGGCCGCGTCTTTCTGGTATTGCCAGTCGACGGTTCCATCAAGGGTGACCCAGCCGTTTTTCACCACGACTTGCACCTGGTCGTTGGGCACCTGATAGTCCCACGCTAACGCATTTAGAGCCGCCGCGGCGATATCGGTGTCGTTTCTTTTGTGCGAGCCGAGCATTTCGACGACGATGTCATTGGCCACACCCTTGACGCCGTAAATGCCCTTAGTCGCCTCTTCTGCTGTCGTTTTTTCGGCGTAGTGTGTGACCTTGCCGGTGAGCGTCACAACACCCTCATTGGCGGTGACGCCGATGTGAGCCGCGTCAATGCTTGGACGCCATTTGAGTTCTTCAAGAACATTGGCCTGAATTTGTGTGTCGTTATTCATGGTGTCTGAGTCCTTTAGTGAAATGGATCGGATTGGGGTGGTTTAAAAACTCAGTTTGCGCGCCTTTTGCCATCGGGTCTGTTCGGCAGCGTACGGTGCGACCGAAAGCGGCACGATGATCGCTAACGCTTGTTGGGTAGTAACGGCAACGACGGCAAGGGCGACCACGCTGGTCGCTCCTTGCTCACTGAGT
>JBBRGY010000103.1:0-9337 GCA_038223495.1 Burkholderiales bacterium
GGCTGGGTAAATACCATGCCACCTTAGAGCCAGGCTTGCGCTTCACGATTCCTTTTGTGGATCGTATTTCGGCGAAACATGATTTGCGCGAAGTGCCGCTGGACGTACCACCTCAGGTTTGCATCACGCGAGATAACACACAGTTGCAGGTCGATGGCATTTTGTATTTTCAGGTGACCGATCCTAAGCTCGCAACTTACGGCTCATCAAACTTTATGCTGGCCATCACGCAGCTCGCACAGACGACATTGCGCAGCGTCGTCGGCAAACTGGAGCTCGATAAGACTTTTGAAGAACGCGACATGATCAACCACGCGGTGGTCAGCGCGCTTGATCAAGCCGCAGGCAATTGGGGCGTGAAAGTATTGCGCTACGAGATCAAGGATTTGACGCCGCCAAAAGAAATTTTGCATGCCATGCAGGCGCAAATCACGGCCGAGCGTGAAAAGCGTGCGTTGATCGCCGCGTCTGAAGGCCGCAAGCAAGAGCAAATCAACATCGCGATGGGTCAGAAAGAAGCGTCAATTGCCAAATCTGAAGGCAACAAAATTTCCGACATCAATCAGGCGCAGGGCGAAGCAGCGGCGATTCTGGCGAAGGCCGACGCTAATGCCGAAGCTATCCGTAAGATTGCCATGGCTATTGAATCTCAAGGCGGTTTGCAGGCCGTGAACCTGAAGGTTGCGGAGCAATACATTGCCGCGCTGGGCAACATCGCGAAGGCGGGCAACACGATTGTCGTGCCGCAGAATTTGACAGATATCGCCAGCCTGGTAACCACGGCGACTAGCGTGCTCAAGTCGCAGAAAGCGATTTCTTAGTGATGAACGGGTTCTCTGTGCGCGCGCTTCAAGCTGCGCTGCTAGGCGCAGCCGCGCTGAGTCTCGCGGCGTGCGACGGAATCAGCATCAGCCTTGATGGCAGTGATTCCAAAGTCAAAGGTAGCGGAGTTACCGCCAGCGAAACGCGCTCGGTTGCAAGTTTCGACGGCATCGATGCGAAAGGCGTTGGCAAGCTCAAATTGCGCATCGGTGACACAGAGAGCCTGAAAGTCATTGCGGACGACAATATCCTTCCGCTGATCAAAACGGACGTGAAGGATGGCGTTCTGACGCTGTCCACCACAGGTGCATTGATGTCGAAAACTGACATCGTTTTTGAAGTGACTGCCCGTCGCATCAAGCGCATGGAAAATTCGGGCACCGTATCCATCGATGCCAGTGGATTTAATGGTGGCGAGCTTTCGGTTGAGACCTCTGGCGTCGGCAGCATCAAGCTTAGTGGCCGCGTTGATTCGTTCACAGCGGAGCTCTCTGGCGTCGGCAGTCTGGACGCCGATGCGCTCGAGGCGGATCGCGTGGTCACGTCTCTCTCGGGCGTGGGAAGCGCGCATGTGCGTGCGGAGAAATCGCTACGCGCCAACGTGAGCGGTGTCGGCAGCTTAAGCTGGACGGGTGCTGCGACGGAGGTTTCGACCAACGTCAGTGGCATTGGGCGAGTGAGCAAAGGATAGATTCTGCGCGCTGATTTCGGAGTTGGTCATCGCTCGTGACGCGGTCGTGCTGCTGCACGGCCTTGCCAGCAACCACACGCGCTGGAGCGAGCTGGTTGAGCACACTTCGCTTGCCGCCACACACGACCTGTTGATGCCGGATCTGCGCGGACACGGCGCCGGTGCGACTGTGCGGGATTGTGGAGATATTGATCGTTGGGTCGCGGACCTCGCCGCATTGCTAGACAAAACTGGTCACAAAAGCGCGGTTGTCGTGGGTCATAGCCTCGGCGCACAAGTTGCCATGCACTTCGCGGCGACGCACCCGGACCGCACGACATCGTTGTTTCTGATTGACCCGGTTTTACGTACTGCGCTGCTGCCGAAGAATCGATGGATTCTCACGTTATCGCCGGTATTCTCAGCGGCAGCGGCAACCATTCGCTTTGTCAATCGACTGGGTATTTATCGTCGCCACATCGAGCCGCTCGACTTGCGCGAACTGGATCGTGCCGCGCGCATCGCCTTGCAGTCCGAAGAGAATACTGCAGCATTCATCAAGCAATACAGTTCAACACGTGCCGACCTGAAGCACATTCACCTTGCGCAATATTTGCAGGATGTGGTCGAACTACTGCGACCGCCGCCAGAGTTTGTGCAGCTGCGCTGTCCGGCTCTTGTGCTGCTTTCGACGGGCGCAACTTTTGCCAGCGAAAGCGCAACACGGCGCGAATTTTCTGCTTTAGAAAATGTTTCGTTCGCTTCGATTGGTTGTCATCATTGGCCCGTCACCGAACGTCCAGGCGAGGTGCGGTTAGCGATTGAAACTTGGGTGGCTGGAGGCACTGAAAGCTAAACAGCTTTCTGCTACACGGCATATTTATTCGGGGCTGGTTGCGATTTGATTGAGAATCCACCAATGTTCCATCCGCATCCAAGTGCACCGAAACTCGCGTATTTCAGCAGCCTGCTGGCGGCAGAATGCGCCTGGGCGTTGATCAAATGCGCTCAGGCTCGGGTAATGACGTATCGCGAATAGAAAACCTCGGGCGCCACGTCCATAAGAAAATTCATACTGAACAAATTCCAGAACCGCCCTGCCGTATTGCTGTTTCCGCCGCCACTAGCCGCCAGCGCCGGAAGCGCCCAACCGTCCTTGCCGACAGCGGCCACCTGACTTGCGGTGTGCTGAGCGAGGGGAACAAGTGAGCTGGTCGCGGATTTGGCAAATTGTGGGAACAGCTTTTTACCGAAGGCTTCACCCAATCCTTCAGTAAATGGTGCGAATATTTCGAAGCCTGCGGCAAAGGCAATTTGGGCACCCGAACCGCCGTCCAGCATTGTCTTTACGCCCTCGGTAGGCGCTTTCATTGAAGCCGCTATCATCAAATTGTCACCCAGGGAGAGGACCCCTCCACCCAACGTGATGCCACAAAACATCACGTCCATCAGTGTGCCGAACGCAACAGACGTCAGCTTGGTTTGTTTCTCCACTCGGTCGGTCACGGTGGCATGAATGTCGTAGACCTTGGTTCCCGCTTTCGTCACCACAGCTCCGCCTGCGATCAATGCGCGCACGCCGACCCCGAGCGAGGCGATTGCTCCGGTGCCGCCGCTAGACAAAAATATTACCGACGCAAAACCTGTATCGCGGACTAGCTGAATATTTGAAAGCTGACTGTCCAACGCAGTGAGGCTTGCTTTGTTTAGGTCACTCACCTGCCCAAACTTGGCGGCGAGACTCGCCTGCGCGCGCTGCGCCATGCGACGCATATGTGACAACTGGTATACCACCGCACGTCCTCGATCTGAAGCGGGCGATTGAAAGACTTGCCAGAGTTCCCGGTAGTAACCATTCGCGGCCTGCGTCTGGTACGCCGCAGCGGCGGCACGATCATAACTAACGTGTTTGAACTCCTTCTTGAACACACCGGCGGTACCGGTCACTTCGACTTTGGAGAACTTGTTTTTTGCATCGATGGCCGCCAACGCTGCGCAAGCCTGATGCATCAACATCGAATTGACGATGTAGCGAACCCCGTCGCCGCCTTGCCAGATTCCAGTCTCCATTTTCTATTTCTCCTTGATTCGTACTGCGTCGTTTCCGGAACCTTAGCCGTCACACGCGACGATAAATAGTCACGACAACGTCATCGTATTTCCGATGTCGTAGCAAGTCAACAGGAGCTCCGTTACACCACGTTACATCGCTAAACGCGTGTCGTGTCGTGTTCGCCGTGTGCGACCGTATGCGAGCACTGGCTACTACAATTAAGACATGAAATCACTAGCAATCGCAGCGAAAGTTCGTGCCCGTGGCACTGTCCAACTCCCGGGTTCAAAAAGCATCTCCAACCGTGCGCTTTTGCTAGCTGCGTTGGCCAGTGGCGAGACAAGACTGACAGGCTTGCTCGATTCCGACGACACGCAAATCATGCGCGGCGCGCTGAAGGTGTTGGGTGTTGCCGCGAGTGAACTGGTTGATGGGCGTATCTCGGTCAGAGGCTGCAGCGGTGTGTTCTCAGGCCATGACGGTGACATTTTTGTGGGCAATGCGGGTACGGCCACACGCTCACTGGTGGCGACGCTCGCGCTAACGGCTGAACTCGATAGCGAGTACCGTATCGATGGCGTGGCGCGTATGCGCGAGCGCCCGATTGGTGATCTCGTTGATGCGTTGACGCAGATGGGTGCAGCAATCGAATACACCGGCAATCCTGGATTTCCACCGCTAACCATTCGCGCTGGAAACATTCAGATTGATCGCCCGATTCCGATTCGCGGTGATGTTTCGTCACAGTTTTTGACCGGGCTTTTGATGGCGCTACCTCTCGTCACAGCGCGGGGTGACGCGCCCGCGACGATTGAAGTGGTGGGTGATTTGACCTCTAAGCCCTACGTTGAAATCACGCTCGCCATGATGCGACAGTTTGGCGTCGTTGTTAAGCGTGATGGTTGGCAGCGCTTTGCCGTGCCTGCGGCCAACGCCGCGCGCTATGTTTCACCGGGCAATTACGCCGTTGAAGGTGACGCGTCGTCGGCCTCGTATTTTTTGGCCGCAGGCGCGATTGGCGGTGGTCCGGTTCGTGTGGAGGGCGTCGGAGCCAACGCGCTTCAGGGCGACGTGAAATTCGCCGATGCGCTGGCCTCGATGGGCGCGCAGGTGACGATGGAAGCCAACGCCATCATCGCGCAAGCGCCTGCTGACGGTCGATTGCGCGCGATTGATGCAGACATGAATCACATTCCCGATGCGGCAATGACGCTAGCCGTGGTTGCGCTCTTTGCCGAGGGCACGACGCGACTCACGAATATCGCAAGTTGGCGCGTGAAGGAGACGGATCGTATTGCCGCGATGGCCACCGAGCTGCGCAAATTGGGCGCAACGGTGGAGGAGGGCGCGGATTACATTGCCATCACTCCGCCTGCTGTGCTGACCCCAAACGCTGCGATTGATACTTACGATGATCATCGTATTGCCATGTGCTTTGCGCTTGCGAGTCTCGGGCCGCACGGTGTACCAGTTCGCATCAACGATCCGGACTGTGTGAACAAAACGTTCCCGCGCTTTTTTGACGAGCTGAGAGCGGTTGTTTGTGACGTGACCTAGCCGCGCCCAGGTCATCCTGTGGCGCGGGCCGTGTAGGTCAACTCCTACCCACACGAAGCACATTTGGCGCGCCCGATTGTCCCCGCGTCCGACACCCGCGAGCCTTGCGTTACGTAGCATAGTCACATCGCTGATTTTCAAAGCACACACGCATGGATTCGTCCGCTCCGGTCGCCGCACCCCTCCCGCTCTCTGAAGCGTCAATCGAACCGCTGCAAAGTCCGGACAGTTCACCGGTCGCCGTTGCTCAGCAAATGACGCCTATCGAAGCTGAGAACCAGCCGCTTTCGGAAGCGATGTTGGTCAACAAGTTTCCCTACGTTGCCATCTGGATTTTGGCGACGCTTTCGTTGATTGCAGCGCTTCAGTTTTCGTACGCCTTCACGGTACCGCTTATTTCGGCGATCTTGCTGCACTACGCCTTGGGCAAGCCTGTTAACTGGCTCGAACATGTCGGCGTACCGCGCAGCATTGGCGCGGCGCTGGTGATGTGTGCGGCATTGGCGGTGACTGGATCGCTGTTTTACGGGCTTTGGGGACAGGCAGAAAATCTGCTTGAATCGTTGCCACGCAGCACCAAGCGCCTCTCAAATGATTTCGTGAAAATGCGCCAGGCACCGGGCGGCACGCTGCGTAAGGTGGGTGAGGCCGCAGCTGCCGTGACGGACATGGTGAACGGCCAGCCCGCTACCGCAAAGCCCAAGGCCGCGCCTGTCGCACCCGTTGCTGCACCAGAAGCAGTCAACACGTTTTTAATCAAGGGTTCGGTCAGCGCGTTGGGCTCGTTGGCGACCGCAGCAGGAATCATCTTGCTCTCGTACTTTTTGCTAACGGCAGGCGATCATTTCCGACGCAGACTTGTGAAGGCTGCGGGGAAACGACTAGCGGACCGACGCATTACTGTTGAAACGCTGGATGGCATTAATCAGGCGATTCAACGCTATCTGGGAATGCTCCTTATCACCAACATTATTCTCGGAATATTGACATCCATCGTGCTGTTTATGTTGGGGGTGGAAAACGCGGCGGCATGGGGTGTGATGGCGGCGCTGTTTCACACCATTCCGTACTTCGGGCCGATCGCCATCGCATTCGGCGTGTTTGTGTCTTCATTCGAACAGATTGGCACGATGGGCGGTGCAGCGACGGCAGCTTTGAGCACGCTCGCGGTTGCAGCGGTCGTGGGGACGGTTGCGCAAGCGTGGATGGCGAGCCGCATCGCGCGCATGAATTCAACGGCCACGTTTGTTGCGCTACTGTTCTTCGGCTGGCTGTGGGGCACGGCGGGCCTATTTCTAGCAATTCCGATTGCCGTGATTTGTAAGGTAATCGTGGACAAGATCCCCGGCACGACCTTCGTGTCTGAATTAATGAGTGTTTGAACGGTTTTTGGACGCCAAAGTCGTCGTCTTATGTGGCCATTTAAGCAAACAGCTTTTCGCTGAAATCGCCATTTCATAGGGGCTAACCGCGAATTTAATTGGATGTCGACTAACGCCGTTTTTAGCATGCAGCCCATGATTCAACGTCATTTCAGCGAAATGCTAATGGTCCGACTGTGTTGTGGCAGCGGCTTTAGCCGGAAACAGCCCAACGACAGGTTATCGCGGCTAGAGCCGCTCCCACAAGTTGATCGCGGCCTTTCACTTCTTCAGCGGGCTGGATTCTCCAATTTCACAAACCCCATCATGGCAACCCTTCGAGGCAGCCAACGCCTTTTTTGCAGCGCGGGCATGCAGCCGATGTAGCACCCATGTGATCGCACTGGTCGCCCCGAGCTTTGACAGCAACATGCGGTTATCAGCAATCCACGGATAGACCACGCGCCATAAGGGTTGCAAGCGCGCGTTGCCCCACAAGCTCGCGATGGAAGCGAAGCCCGATGCGCGATAGGCTGCCGCGAACACTGGTGCGCCAACGAGCCACTGACCCGCTGCGTCGCGCGAATGGATCAATCGCATCATCGCCGCGCGTCCGTAACCATCGACGGCCGCAAAATCGGTCGGCGAACAATCAATCAGGCGAATCTGGTCGGCCTGATCGTAGCGCTTGAGAATCGTGACTTCGCGAGTGCACAGCGGGCATGATGCGTCGTAAAAAATCGTCATCGGATACTGGACTGTGGATTCGGTGTTCATCATTTACTGCTCTGAAAAAAACGTTGGATCTTTCCACCTAGACGGATTATCTTGACCAAAAGCGACGGCTCAAGTTTCAACATATCGTCGGTCCAGCTAGAAAGGGACTGCATCAGCGCCTGTGTCTCCTTGATGCGCTTCTGCAAATCTGCTGGCTCGCTCGCGAAATTGGGATCGGCTAGTGTGTCGTTCAACATAACTACGGTCGGGTCGAATTCGCGCAATTTGCGCTCACGCACGATGATGCGCATGAGCTCCCACACGTCCGACGACGTCTCAAAAAAATCTCGCCGATCCGCCATGATGTGCGTGATGCGCACCAGATTCCAGTTACCGAGCTCACGCAAACTGTTACTGACATTTGATCGGGCGACTCCTAGCGCTTCGGCGATGTCTTCAGCGGTGAGTGGTTTTCCCAGCACGAAGAGCAGGGCATGAATTTGCGCGACGGTACGATTCACGCCCCAGCGTGAACCCATCTCGCCCCAGTGCAGGACGAAGCGTTCGGTGATGGGCGAGAGTGTCATGATCGTTCGATTGAAATTGACTTGACTTGATTATCAATATTTCATACATTTCTGTCAAGACAGAAATAAATGAAATGTGAGTCTTGATATGAAGGTTCTAGTGCTCGGCGGCAAAGGATTTATCGGACGCTACGTCGTGCGCGCGTTGACGGCAAAAGGCTGTGATGTCAGCGTTGGTACGCGTTACGCCAAAGCGGCAAACGAGCATGCACTCGTCCTTCACCGATTGATCCGCACTGAACACTGGAGTGAAGTGGTCGCCCGATTCGACGTTATCGTCAACTGTGCTGGCATCTTGCGTGAACGTTGGGGCGAGAACTACGCCGACGTCTACCATCGTGCGCCAGCCGCTATCGCCAAAGCGTGCGCCGCACTCGGCAGGCGCTTCATTCACATTACTGCACTGGGGCTCCATGCCCGCGCCAGCAGCGGATTTCTCACCGCAAAGCTCGCAGGCGAAGTTGCAATTTCATCAGCGGGCGGAGCGACATGCATCGTCCGCCCGTCGTTGCTTGACGGGCCGGACGGCTTTGGTTCGCGCTGGCTACGCCGCGTTGCAGAGTGGCCGGTTCACTTCGTGCCAGCAGACGCCAAAGGCGCGCTCACGCCGCTCGACGTCAATGATTTGGGCGAAGCGATTGCCGCGCTCTGCACCTGCCGCAGCGTCGCATTGCCCACCAGCGTGGAGCTGGGGGGTGAAACGCGCTATGCGCGTGGTGACTACCTCAAGGCGCTGAGAACCCAACCGACTGCTGCTATTCCGATGTCAGTGCCAGCTTGGATGGTGCGCGTTGCAGCGCATGCGCTTGACGTGCTGCACCTGACGCCGTTGTCGTGGGGACATGTTGAACTTATGCAGAGGGACAACGCGCCGCGCGCCGAGGACGCGCAAGCGCTGCGCCATTGGTTGGGGCGCGCACCGAAGGCGGTGGGTCACGTTAACGTTGAACGCGTTGGGCGAGCGCTGTCGGTCTCGTAGTCCCAACGCGGCGCAAAAATAGTGCGCTCAGGCAGGCATTGTCTGCCCTACGTTTAACGGCTAACGCTTAAACGCAAGCACCAAAACCCCACCCGCCACCATCGCGATTCCGACCCACTCGCGTGCGTCCGGCCGCTCGTCGAGAAAAATCACCGCGAAGATCGCCACAAGCACCAGACTCAGCTTGTCAATCGGTGCCACCTGCGTTGCATTGCCCACCTGCAGCGCCCGGAAATAGCACACCCACGATGCGCCCGTCGCGAGCCCAGACAACCCGAGGAACAGCCATGTTTTCGATGACAGCGCCAGCGGGTTCGTCCACTTCCCCGTGAACCATACGAAGGCCGAAAGCACGACCATAATGATCCCGGTGCGCACCAGCGTCGCCAGATCAGAATCCACGCCGCGAATGCCTACCTTCGCAAAGATCGCAGTCAACGCCGCAAACACCGCCGAAAGCAGCGCCCAGAAAAACCAGCCGTTTGAAAATGTCATGACTTTCTCATTTCAAAAAAAGTTGCCGATGTGCGTCACAGGTTTCATTTTGGCTGGCAAAAGTCTTCCGCGTTCAGTGCGTCACCTGCCGTCACT
>JBBRGY010000104.1:0-9232 GCA_038223495.1 Burkholderiales bacterium
GCGTTTGATCTGGATCGCAAGTTTGAAGACGCCGTTGGCGCTGCGAAAAAACACGCCGTGATGTTGTCCCGCGGAAGCGTGATTGGTGCAATGAAAGCTGCACTCGAAAAGATCCCACCAACCGACGCAGCCGACAAAACAGCAGGTGCATTGGTCATTGATGCCGAGCTGATTTCCGGTATCGATTCTCCCGCAGAAATCGCCACCGCGCGTCGCATGCAGCAACTTCGCTGGTTGTCTGAGCGTCGGCAATTGCCAACGGCACCCGACGCCAAAATGACCGCGATTCGCACTCTCTTGGGTGCGTTCAACGCGACCGGCGCCAAGATCACTCTGGGCGAGCGCGAGCGTTTGACGCGGGCGATTGAGGCTGTGGGAGCTGCATAGCGCGCTAATGCTGCTACTTCCCGGCTCACTGCCACCTGATCGCGCAACGCTCAAAGCGTTGTGTGACGGGTTGGCGGAGCTGCCGGAGGTCGCATCGCGCTTGCAAAGCACGACGGTTGCCGAATATTCGGGCTCATGGAGCGATGCCGAACGCGAGGCGATTGGCGCTTCGGGTGACTTAAACGACAGCATTGAATTAGCGCATCAGTTCGACGCAGGCGGCGATGATGCGATCAGCGTGGCAATCGCCACCCCGCTCCACGCCGTGCTTGGGCTCAGCGATCTCACACCTGTTGATCCCACAGCGATCTCGCTTTCCGCTGAGGAATCGCGGGCGCTTTGCGAGGCCGCCGATGCGCACATGCGTGAAGATGGCGTGCGGCTTTTTTTCGTCGATGCCTTGAGGTGGTTGGTCACCTGCAATCAACCCATTGATGTCCGCACTGAACGCCCCGACTGGATCATTGGCGAATTGCTGCGACCCAATTTACCGCGTGGTCGTGACGTACGCTTGATTGAACGCTGGATGAACGAAATGCAGATGTTGTTGCACACGCATCCAGTGAATATTGCACGGGAGCAGCGCGGGTTGCCGCCGATCAATTTGGTTTGGTTGTGGGGATGGTCGCCTCTCCCCTCGCGGGAGAGGGCGGACGGTGAGGGGCGCGGTGGAGTACGCGATCACCTTCATTCGACCGACTCCCTCACCCCAACCCGCTCCCGCGAGGGGAGAGGGGGCCAAACCGTAGAACGTGGCTTCGCTATCGCGATACGAAACAGCGATCTTGCTGAGTGGCAGGCAACGTGGCAATCGGTCTCGGCACAAATTTTGTCCGCACCAACCATCATCCTCGGTGATAGCCGTCCGTACCGTCGTTTGACGGCGTCGCAACCACGCGTCATCGACCGTTTGATCTCCACATTCAGGCACAAACCAACGCTCGCCGAAGTGCTCACACAATTGCAGCAACCACGATGAACGCGCCTTCAGCCGTGGCGCTTCATCGCCGTACCGTAAACGAATCCATATCCAAAACACTTGAAGCTAGCGGATTCTCGCCCCTCTTCTCGCGCCTTTACGCCGCGCGGGGCATTTCGCAAGCGACCGACATCGAATGGAAGCTCTCACAGCTCCCGTCACCCACGTTGCTCAAGGGCATCGACGCGGTTTGCGAACGATTGATTCAAGCCATCGAAAAACGCGAGCGCATCCTGATCGTCGCGGACTACGACGCCGACGGAGCCACGGCTTGCGCAGTGGGTCTGCGCGGGCTGCGCGTGATGGGAGCGGAGGTTAGCTACATCGTGCCGAACCGCTTTGAGTTCGGCTACGGCTTAACGCCAGAAATCGTGGCGCTTGCCGCGAAAGAATTACCGAAAGTCATCGTCACCGTCGACAACGGAATCGCCAGCGTGGACGGCGTCGCCGCAGCACGCGCACTAGGCATCGACGTGGTGGTGACCGACCATCACCTGCCGGGCGACACGCTGCCCGACACGCCGACCATCGTCAACCCAAACCAGCCCGGCTGCACCTTTCCGAGCAAAGCAATTGCCGGCGTTGGCGTGATGTTCTATGTGCTGATGGCATTGCGAACAAAGCTGCGCGAACGCGGTATTTATACCTCCGAAAACCAGCCCGATCTGAACCGGCTGCTCGACCTCGTGGCGCTCGGAACCGTCGCCGATGTGGTGCCGCTTGATGGCGTCAATCGTCGCCTGGTTGAGGCGGGCTTGCGCCGCATGCGCGAAGGCCGCGCCAACGTTGGTATCTCCGCGCTGTTTGAAATCTCAAAACGCGACATGAGCAAAGCGACCGCGTACGAGCTCGGCTTCATGCTCGGGCCGCGCATCAATGCAGCGGGGCGGCTCGAAGATATTTCGCTGGGCATCGAGTGCCTGACCACCGACGACCCGGCGCGCGCCGCAGAAATCGCCGAAGAACTCGATCAGCTCAATCGCGAGCGTAAGAGCATCGAAGCGGGCATGCGCGAAGAAGCCGACCAGCTCATTACGGCTACGATTTCGCACGAACAAAAAAGCATTGTCGTCACCGATTCAACGTGGCATCAGGGAGTCGTTGGCATCGTCGCTGGTCGTTTGCGCGAGGCGCATCATCGACCCACGATTGTGTTTGCGCCGGGCGATGACGGAGAGCTCAAAGGCTCGGGACGCTCGATTCCTGGATTTCATATACGCGACGCGCTCGATCTCGTTTCCAAGCGTAGGCCCGAGTTGATGCGTAAGTTCGGCGGTCATGCAATGGCAGCGGGTCTCACCCTCGCTGAGGTGAATTTTCCAGCGTTCGCGCGTGAGTTCGAGCAGGTCGCGGGCGATTTGCTAACGCCGGATCAGCTGGAGCAACGGGTTGAAAGTGACGGTAGTTTTGCGCTGACTGAATTTGATTTCGAAACCGCGCACGCACTGCATCAACATGTGTGGGGGCAGGCATTTCCGGCACCGATGTTTGATGATGAATTCACGGTGATCGACTCGCGCATCGTAGCGCTCAAACACACCAAGCTGCGGCTCAAACGCGAAGGCCGTATCTTCGACGCGATTCGTTTCAGTTGCACCGATGTTCCGCCGCAACCGATGCGTGCGGCATACAAAGTTTCACTATCGGAATATCAGGGCAATCAACGCCTTGAGCTAATCATCGAGCGCTGGTGGCCGGTGACCGCTACTGTCGTGTAGCGAGGCGCTCCGCAGCAACCACCACTTCAATCACATCAGCCATCACGACCGGTCGCGGCTGATCGTCAAGCTCAACGACAACGAGATATCCCACGTCCGAGCCACCAGAAACAAACGCCTTCACCAGCGCCAGTTGATCGCTATGCACGAGCGTTCCATCATCCTTTGACCAGTATTCCATCGCCACCAAGCAGCCAGCGGTGGGCGGCGATGGGAAGAATTTTTCGCCTCGGTAGTATGCGGAATTGACCGTATTGCCGTGCGCGAGAATTTCATCGCGTCCGGCTTGTCCTGCTAGCAGCGCCTCCTTGATCGGAAAGTAATCGTTCCATGAAGGCGGCAGAAAACGCATGTACTGTGCCTCGGTCCATTCGCGCTTGTTTGCCGCAAATCGTGCGTCTTCGTTGGCGTCCTGCGGTACATCACGCAGCTGCGGCTGACTGAACAGCGCCAGCGGCGCTTCCACTGGCAACATCGATTCCAGATACGGCGTTGGTCCGATCCAGCGATTGGTTGCCGTGCCGGTGCCCTTGATCACGAGCAGGCCCTGCGGCGTGTTGCCGTTGGTGATGGTGCCCGGCAGATTGGTGCGCGCCAAAGCTAACTGCGCGATGTTGAAATAGCTGCCGTCGGCGTTCCTTACGAAGCGCCCATCCGCACCCCGCACCAGCGCCATGCCCATGCGCTCGCGATCATGGCGCTGAAAACTGAACACGACGGGATAGCCCGCCACGATCGGCGCGGCGAGCAAATCAACGAGCGGCGGACGACCAGACAGTTCCCCGCGCGCATCAACGGTCAGACGATGATTCAGCGCCTGCAGTCGCGCTTCGTTCGCCCAATCAGGAAAGCTCGCGCGCATCAGATCAACGAGCCACGCGCGCTGCTGAGGCGAATCGCTAGCCTGCAACAACGTGTACGCCCCAATCGCGAACTCACGCGGCGTTTCTATTTTCGGCAACAGGTCGGGAAGCAGCGGCGCAACGTCCTTGGCGTACATCGTATGCGCCGCGCTCAGTAGACCGCGCTGATAGGCGGCGCTCTTCTCGAAAGATGACGGAAGCAGCTCCAGCAAGCGCTCGCGGACGAGTTCACGCTCTACATTGAAGAGTGCGGCATTTGACAATGCGCCCGGGATTTTTTCATCGGCCTCAGGGCCTGGCGGCAGCGCGAGCACCGCGCGGAGATTGGCAACTTCGGTCTCGTAGACGGCGCGTTCGCCCGCTTGTGAGGTCAGCTGAGTATTCATCGCGGCAGGTCGCAATGCCATAAGCTCGGGCACCGTGCGCCTTGCGGTTCCGCCTGCATCCACACTACGCGGCGGTGTCGCGCAACCAGTGAGAAATGCGATGAATACGAGTGCGACGAAACTAATTAATTTTGTGTGCATAAATGTCACCAGACGCGGGAGGATTCGCGAATCAGGCATGGTAGCGTGAGCACAGCGCTCGGGTGAACCAGTTGCCGTAGTCGGGTAAGTTTCACATACTAAGCGACAAAATGACGAACAACTTATGCACTAATCTACGATTTTACAGGGGCTAGCGCGCGATATTTGCAAAAGTCGATAATTTTATATTTAGCCACCCAGCCCCAATGCAGTGGTCATTACATAATAAAGTTGTACCCCATTTTTTGTACACAAAACGCATTGCATCACACTTACGTTGGTATCCTCCGCACCATGATTCCCCGCGATTTCTCCCTATGAATGCCATCACGCTCGACCACAAAGCGACGCCGCGCGGTCGCTTTCCCCACATCAAACGAGCGGGAGACTTTTTGTTCGTCTCGGGCACCAGTTCACGGCGCAAGGACAACACGTTTGCTGGGGTTGAAGTTGATGCGTTGGGGGTCACTCAACTGGATATCCGCCAGCAAACCCGCGCCGTCATTGAGAACATTCGCGACATCCTCGCCGCCGAAGGCGCAACGCTTGCCGACTGCGTTGAAATCACCAGTTATCTCGTCGACATGAACGATTTTGGCGGTTACAACGAAGTGTGGGCCGAGCATTTTGATCACAACGGCCCTACCCGAACGACTGTCGCCGTGCATCAATTGCCGCATCCGCATTTGCGGATTGAAATGAAGGCTGTGGCGTACAAGCCTAGATAGGCGAAACACCAACCGCCGAACTAGCCGAGATACCGCACGCCACGAACTGAGGCCACCCATGACGACTCCGTACACGCCCATTAACTTCCCGCAGTGGCTAGCCGAAAAAGCGCACCTGCTAAAGCCGCCCGTCGGTAATCAACAGATCTGGCCCGGCACCGACTTCATCGTCACCGTCGTCGGCGGCCCCAACCAGCGCACCGATTTTCACGATGACCCTCTGGAAGAATATTTCTGGCAATTCAAAGGCAACGCATTTCTCAACATCATGGATCGCGGCCAGCGTGACCGCATCGAGCTTCCCGAAGGCACGATGTATCTCATGCCACCGCATCTGCGCCACTCACCGCAACGCCCCGAACCCGAATCACGTTGCCTCGTCATCGAACGCGCGCGCCCTGAAGGCATGATGGACGGCTTTGATTGGTATTGCCTGAAATGCGATGGGCTGGTGCACCGCGTCGAAGTACAGTTGAAGAGCATCGTCGATGATTTGCCGCCGCTGTTCGCTGCGTTTTATGCGAGTGCGGAGCTAAGGACTTGTCCGCATTGTGGGGCGGTGCATCCCGGAAAAGCGGCGGCAGCCGCTTGACGCGTCCCCACTCAATTGGGGGCAGAGCGTGACGGTGGAATGAAGAGCGCTGTTTGCCACGAGCGCTCATGCCGCGCGGCATGAGCGCATCGGTTGAAGCGCGCTTCGCGGTGACTACAAGCACCCTCACCTGCCCTCCGGGCATCCTCTCCCGCTCGCGGGCGAGGCCAATGCTTGCGCTTCGCGGGGACTACAAACTAGATCCCCGCTTGCGCGAGAATGACGGCGGCGCGCTGAAGAAAGTGACTTGCGGTCGGGTAACCCCCGACCTGCGTGCGTTACAGTAACGCCATGACCTCCCCCTGCATCGACATCCATAGCCATTTCTTCCCAAAAAACGCCCCCGACTTCGCGGTGAAGTTTGGAGCCGACTCTGGCCCGTGGGTCACGTTGCAAGACCACGGCGACAACACCGGCATGATGATGCTCGGCGACAAACAGTTCCGCCCAGTGCACTCCGCTTTATGGGACGCCAAGGCGCGGGTCAAAGAACTCGACGCAAACAACGTCGCAACGCAAATCGTGTGCGCCACGCCCGTGATGTTCGCGTACGACGCGCCCGCCGAGCAGGCGGCGTATGTGGCGAGCACGTACAACGATCTCGCGCTCGCGATGTGCGCAGACAGCGGTGGTCGCCTCAAGGCGCTGGCGCAGGTACCGTTGCAGGACGCCGATCTTTCGTGCAAAGAGCTGACGCGAGCGATGCGTGCGGGTTGCGTGGGGGTGCAAATTGGCAACCACGTAGGGCCGCGCGAGATGGACGACGAAGGCACCGTCCGCTTTCTGGCGCATTGTGCAGCCGAAGGCGCAGCGGTGCTGGTGCATCCGTGGGACATGTTGGGCGGCGAGCGACTTAAGCGCTGGATGAGCGCTTGGACGGTGGCGATGCCTGCGGAGACGCAGTTCGGCATCATGGCGATGATTTTGGGTGGGGCGTTTGACCGGTTGTCGACTGACCTTCGCATTTGTTTCGCTCATGGCGGCGGCGGCTTTCCGTACCTGTTGGGGCGACTGGAAAACGCCTGGCATCGGCGCGACATTGTGCGTGGCGTGTCGAAACATCCGCCTAGCCATTACTTGAATCGCTTCAGCGTGGACAGCGCGGTGTTTGATCCTCGCGCGCTGCGTTTGCTGATCGACACGATGGGCGCGGATCATGTGATGGTTGGTAGCGATGCGCCATTTCCGTTGGGCGAGGAACACATTGGCGATCTGGTGCGCAATCAGCCGGACGTAAACCCGGCTGACCGGGCGGCGATTTTGAGGGACAATGCCAACTCGTTTTTTCGACTGAGCTAGCGGAAGCGCCAACATGCATTTTTTACATGTTGACTTACATTAGTTGTCATTCACTGGCGCCAACTGCGCCTAAAAGTTACGCAACGGAGGAATTGTCATGAATAAATTGGTCGTAGCGCTCATTACCGCTGGCCTCGTATCGGGTACTGCGTACGCACAATCGTCGCCGCTCAAAATCGGCTTTGTCGGCGAACTCTCAGGCCCGCAAGCGCCGCTCGGGCAGGATCAATACGACGCGTTGATGCTGGTGATTGAGCAGAACGGTGGCAAGCTGGGCGGCGTTCCGGTGCAAGTCATCAAAGAAGATTCGCAGCTGAAGCCCGATGTGGCCAATCAGGTGGTCGACAAACTGCTCGAAAAAGACAAAGTGCAGATCATCACCGGCGTGACGTTTTCGAACATCATGATGGCCGTGCATAAAAAGATCACCGACAAGGGCGTGTTCCTGATCGGCTCCAATGCCGGTCCGTCGCCAGTCGCTGGCGCGCAGTGTTCACCATACTTTTTTAGCACGTCGTGGCAGAACGACAATCAGGCTGAAGTCGTCGGCAAATACGCGAGCGACAAGGGCTACAAGAACGTGATGACGATGACGCCGAACTATCAGGCAGGCAAAGACTTCGTTGCGGGTTTCAAGCGCTATTCCAAAGGTGCCACCGTCACCGACGAAATCTACACGCCGCTCAATCAGCAGGATTTTTCCGCTGAGCTGGCGCAGGTTGCCAGCAAAAAGCCAGATGCGCTGTATGTCTTTTATCCAGGCGGCCTCGGCGTGAATTTCGTGAAGCAGTTTCAACAGGCTGGTTTGAACAAAAGCATCACCGTGATGAGCACGTCGACGGTTGACGGAACGACGCTACCTGCCCTTCGCGATGCGGCCTTGGGCATGCTCTCGGGCACGTTCTGGGGGCCAGACTTCCCGAACGAGGCAAACCAGAAATTCGTCGCAGCATTTGAGAAAAAATACAACCGCATCCCGTCACAATACGCCGCTCAAAGCTACGACGCGGCGCAATTGCTCGATAGCGCGCTGCGCAAAACCAAAGGCAAAGTCGACGACAAGAAGGCTTTCCACGCAGCGTTAAAGGCCGCGGATTTCAAATCAGTTCGCGGCAACTTCAAGTTTGGCACCAATCAATTCCCTGTACAGGACATGTACATGTTCGACGTCGCGAAGGACAGCAAAGGTCGCGTGAGTTTGCGCACCGTCGCCAAGCCGCTGGTGAACCACGTGGACGCTTATGCGTCGCAGTGTGTGATGAAGGCGCTGTAGTCGAAATCGTTTCGACTGATGTAGGGTGGGCACCCCGTGCCCACCGCGACGTCGCGTCGCGCAGTCACGGTGAATTTTCGATAGTTCCGTGGGCACGGGGTGCCCACCCTACAACTACAACCAAGTCGCTCGCCTCAAGTTGAGTTCCTGACAATTCCATCGCCCTCAACCTAGCCCTCTCCCGCGCTACGGTAGAGAGGATCAAACTGATGACCGCGCAACTAGCCCTCTCCCAACTCCTAAACGGCCTGCAACTAGGCGTCTTGCTGTTCCTCCTTGCGGCAGGATTGACGCTCGTTTTCGGGATCATGAGTTTTGTCAATCTGGCGCACGGGTCGCTCTACATGCTCGGTGCGTATTTCGGCGCTGCGGCGTTTGCCAACACCGATTCGTTTTTACTAGCGATCATCGCTGCGGTTGCCGGTGCGGGCTTGGTTGGCCTCTTGCTTGATCGCTTTGCATTGACCAAACTCTACGCGCGAGATCATCTCGATCAGGTGCTGGCCACCTTCGGATTGATTCTGTTTTTTAACGAGCTCATCCGCATCATCTGGGGGCCGTCATCGGTGTTCATTGCAGCGCCGAAGCTGCTCGACGGCACGATTGATATCAGTGGTTTCACCTACCCCAGCTATCGGCTCGCGATCATCGCAACAGGTCTCGCGGTCGCGTTGGGACTGTACCTACTCATCCAGAAGACGCGAGTCGGCATGTTGATCCGCGCGGGCGCAACGAACGCCAATATGGTTGCTGCGCTCGGCGTGAATATCAAATGGCTCAATACGCTCGTGTTCGCCTTGGGCGCGGCGCTGGCGGGGCTTGCTGGGGTGATGGCGGGGCCGATCGTTTCGGTACAGCCTGGTATG
>JBBRGY010000105.1:0-9132 GCA_038223495.1 Burkholderiales bacterium
ATCGTCATCGGCACCACCGCAACAGCGGTCAGCGCGGCCGACGCGATGAATCATGTGTTCGGCTACACCTGCGCCAATGACGTCACGATGGCTGAAATTTTGAATCGCGACGCGACGTTCCCGCAGTGGGTTCGCGCCAAGGGATTCGACACGTTTTGCCCGATGGGACCGACCATTGCTACAGGGCTTGATCCGGCAACGCTGGTGGTGAAAACAACGCTCAACGGCGACGTTCGCCAAAACTATCCGATCAGCGATATGCGCTTTTCGGTCGCGCAACTGGTCAGCCTGATCTCGGCTGATATGACGCTGTTTCCCGGCGACGTGATCCTCTGCGGCACATCGGTCGGCGTGGGCTCGATGAAGCCAGGCAGCAATGTCGAAATCGAAATCAACGGTATCGGCAAGCTCTGTAACCGCTTCGAGTAGTACCGCAAAAATACAGTATTGGGAATCATCATGAAAATAGCAATTATTGGAGCCGGCGCAATCGGCGGTTACGTCGGCGTGAAGCTCGCATTGGCGGGTGAGGACGTCACGTTTATCGTTCGCGGCGCTAACCTCGAAGCCATTCGCGCCAACGGCATGAAGCTCATCATGGCTGACGGCAGCGAACACGTCGCAAAGAACGTCCGCGCCACCAACGACTACGCCGAAGCGGGTGCGCAAGACCTCGTGATTCTCGCGATGAAGGCGCATCAGGTTGAGGCCGTTGCCAACGATGTGCCGAAGCTCTTTGGCCCTGATACGGCCGTGGTCACGATGCAAAACGGCGTGCCGTATTGGTACTTTCATCAGCATGGCGGCGAACTCGCGGGTTCTCGCGTAACGAGCGTTGACCCGACCGGCATCATTGGAGCGAACATTCCGGCCGAGCGAGTGATCGGTTGCGTGGTGTATCCCGCCTCGGAGCTGATCGCACCCGGTGTCGTGCGCCACGTCGAGGGCGATCGCTTCCCGCTAGGCGAATTAGATGGTTCATCAAGCGAGCGCGTGAACCGCATTGCTGCATGCTTTACCAACGCTGGATTCAAATCGCCGGTACTCGACAATATCCGTTCAGAAATTTGGCTCAAGCTGTGGGGCAACTTACCGTTCAATCCCATCAGCAGCCTTGCACACTCAACGCTCGAAACCATCTGCCAATTTCCGCTCACACGCGATCTTGCTGCCGCCATGATGACCGAAGCGCAGACGGTCGCCAACAAGCTCGGGATTGCATTCCGCGTGACGCTGGAGAAGCGAATTGCAGGTGCTGAAAAAGTAGGCAAACACAAAACATCCATGTTGCAAGATATTGAAGCGGGCCGCGCGCCAGAGATCGATGCACTGGTCGGCTCCGTTGTCGAGCTGGGTCGTCTCACCAACACACCCACACCACACATCGACACCGTTTATGCCCTCGTAAAGCTGCTTGGAAAAGAGATGGCTGATCAACACGGTAACGTTCGGATGCTGCCGATGGCGGGTGCTTAAGCGGAAGTCGCCACGCGGCATTCGCAAGCGCGAGTGATCGCCAACGCGAGGTTCACTCACCGAAGCGGTGTTCGCCCAAATCGGCTACAGTGCCGTACGTATCGCGGCGTGGCGCAAAGGAAAGGTGATCGACGATGACAGTTGCAGTGATCCCTATTGCACTTCACGAAGACACTAAATTGCGAAAGCGTCAAGCACCGAAGGGTCGCCGTGTTGGCGCCGAAGCACTTGCGCAGGTTCAAGCGTTGCTCGGTGCTGATTCGCGACAACGTGATCTGCTGATTGAGCATCTGCACAAGATTCAGGATCGCTTCGGTCACTTGTCCGCTGCGCATCTCGCCGCGCTTGCCCAAGAAATGCGCATTGCGCAAACTGAAGTCTACGAAGTCGCCACTTTCTATCACCACTTTGACGTCGTCAAAGAAGGTGACGCAGCGCCCGCGGCGCTGACCGTTCGCGTGTGCGACGGACTCTCCTGCGAAATGGCGGGCGCAAAAGACTTGCTCGAAAAGTTGCCTGCGATTCTCGGTAAAGAGGTGCGCGTCATCGCTGCGCCCTGCATCGGTCGTTGCGAGCAAGCGCCGGCGGTTGTGGTGGGTCAAAACCCCGTGCCGCGTGCCACGTGCGAAGCGGTTTCGGCGAGCGTCAGGAACAACGCTACGTCGCATATTCCCGAGGGCTTCATCAATCTTGCCGCGTATCGATCCGCAGGTGGTTATGCCCTGCTTAAGGAATGTGTTTCGGGCGTCCGTGATGTTGAATCCGTGATCAAAACGTTCGAGGACTCAGGCTTGCGTGGCCTTGGTGGCGCAGGTTTCCCGACCGGTCGTAAATGGCGCATTGTGCGTTCAGAGCCAGCCCCACGCATGATGGCGGTGAACATCGATGAAGGTGAGCCCGGAACATTCAAAGATCGCGTATTGCTCGAACGCGATCCACATCGTTTTCTTGAAGGCATGCTGATTGCAGCGTGGGCCGTAGGGATCGCGAAGATCTACATTTATCTGCGCGACGAATATCACGGATGCCGCGCGATGCTGGAGGCTGAGTTGACCAAGCTGCGCGCCGATCCGCCAATGGCCGATATGCCTGACATCATTCTGCGTCGCGGCGCCGGCGCCTACATTTGCGGCGAAGAGTCTGCGATGATCGAATCCATCGAAGGCAAGCGGGGCATGCCACGACTGCGCCCACCGTACGTCGCGCAGGTCGGCCTATTTGGTCGGCCAACGCTGGAGCACAATTTCGAAACTCTGTATTGGGTGCGTGAACTGCTGGAAAAAGGCGGCGCGTGGTTCGCATCGTTTGGCGCGAATGGTCGCAAAGGATTGCGTTCTTTCTCAGTATCGGGTCGCATCAAAAATCCTGGCGTGAAGCTCGCGCCCGCCGGCATCACGGTTCAGGCGTTGATCGACGAGTATTGCGGCGGCATGTTGCCTGGCCATACGTTTTACGGCTACTTGCCGGGCGGCGCATCGGGCGGCATTTTGCCTGCGAGCATGAACACCATTCCGCTTGATTTCGACACCTTGCAACCGTACGGCTGCTTCATCGGTTCCGCAGGCGTCGACATTCTTTCCAATCACGACACAGCCGTCGCAGCGGCGCGCAACACCATGAGATTCTTCAAGCACGAATCCTGCGGTCAGTGCACGCCGTGTCGCAACGGAACGGCCAAGGCTTCGGTGTTGATCGAACAATCCAGGTGGGACATCGCACTGCTCGCCGATCTCTCAGCGGTAATGCGCGACGCATCTATCTGCGGTCTGGGTCAGGCCGCGCCGAACCCGGTGGATTGCGTGGTCAAATATTTTCCGCACGAACTGACGTAGACAGGATTAAGGGCGAAGCATGAACGCAATCACCCGACGCGAAATGGCGTTGCTAGACGCCCCCACAGTCACGTTCGAACTCAATGGTCGCAGCGTCACCACGCGCGCCGATCAGACGCTTATTCAAATCGCCGATCGCGAAGGCATTGAGATTCCTCGCCTTTGCTACTCGGAAGGTTTGGAAGCGGTTGGTAACTGCCGTGCCTGCATGGTCGAGATCGCCGGAGAGCGCACGCTGGCTGCCTCCTGTTGCCGCACAGCAACCAACGGGATGAAGGTCACTACCGACAGCGTTCGCGCTGTGAAGTCGCAGCAGATGGTGCTTGAACTGCTGCTCGCGGACATGCCTGAGACGAATTACACGCGGCACAACGAACTCGATGAATGGGCACAAAAGCTGGGCGTGGGAAAGCCACGCTTTGCCGCGCGCAAATCGGTGGTGGCAGATCTCTCACACCCCGCAATCGCCGTGAACCTCGACGCCTGTATTCAATGCACCCGCTGCCTGCGCGCGTGTCGCGATGAACAGGTGAACGACGTCATCGGCCTTGCCTTCCGTGGCGAGCACGCGAAGATTGTGTTTGACATGGATGACGCGATGGGCGCTTCTACGTGCGTCGGCTGCGGTGAATGTGTGCAAGCCTGCCCCACCGGCGCCTTGATGCCAGCGCGCGAGGTCGCGTTGACCTTGCCCGACAAACAGGTCGATTCGTTATGCCCATTTTGTGGCGTTGGCTGCCAGCTGAGCTACAACGTGAAGGACAACAAGATTCTTTTCGTCAACGGTCGCGATGGTCCAGCGAACCATAAACGCTTGTGCGTGAAAGGCCGCTATGGTTTTGATTACGCGCATCATCCACATCGTTTGACACGGCCGCTCATTCGTCGGGCCAATGCGCCGAAAGCTGGCGACTTCGTGATGGACCCGGAGCGCGTGATGGATGTGTTCCGCGAAGCGTCGTGGGAAGAAGCGCTTCAGTTCGCAGGCGGCAAGCTCGCACAAATTCGCGACACGTACGGCAAAAAGTCGCTCGCAGGATTCGGCTCGGCGAAAGGCAGCAACGAAGAAGCCTATCTGTTCCAGAAACTCGTGCGCACGGGCTTTGGCAGCAATAACGTTGACCACTGCACGCGGTTGTGCCACGCATCAAGCGTGGTGGCGCTGCTCGAAGGCATCGGTTCTGCTGCGGTGTCAAACCCGGTAATGGACGTGACCAAGGCGGAGGTGGTCATCATCATCGGTGCCAACCCGAGCGTGAATCATCCCGTCGCCGCCAGCTGGATCAAGAACGCGGCGAACAACGGCACCAAGCTGATTATCTGCGACCCGCGCCGTTCTGATCTCGTGCGCATCGCGCATCGCTTCCTTCAGTTCAAACCCGATACCGATGTGGCGTTGCTAAACGCGATGATGAACGTCATCGTCACAGAGAACCTGGTGGACGCCGATTTCATCGCCAGCCGAACCATTGGTTACTATGATCTGCGCAAAAACGTTGAGGGCTACTCGCCTGAAATGATGGCACCGATCTGCGGCATTGATGCCGACACCATCCGCTACGTGGCGCGGCTTTATGCGACGTCAAAAGCCTCGATGATTTTGTGGGGCATGGGCGTATCGCAGCACGTACACGGCACCGACAACGCGCGCTGCCTGATCGCGCTGGCGCTGATGACCGGCCAGATCGGTAGGCCCGGCACCGGATTGCACCCGCTAAGGGGCCAAAACAACGTTCAGGGCGCGTCTGACGCGGGATTGATCCCGATGATGCTCCCGGACTATCAGCACGTCTCCAATGCCGTCACACGGGCGCGCTTTGAGTCCGCATGGAAAGTGCCTGCCGGTTCGCTCGACCCTGAGCCCGGCTTGACCGTCGTCGAGGTGATGCGCGCGATCAAAAAAGGCACGATTCGCGGCATGTACATCATGGGCGAAAACCCCGCGATGTCCGACCCCGACGCGAACCACGCACGCGAATCGCTCGCTGCGCTCGATCATCTCGTGGTGCAGGATATCTTCTTGACTGAGACGGCGTATCTCGCCGACGTGATCTTGCCGGCCAGCGCGTTCTCCGAAAAGACCGGCAGTTTTACCAACACTGATCGTCTCGTGCAGATGGGTCGTCAGGCCATCAACCCGCCCGGCGACGCGAAGCAGGACCTGTGGATCATCAAGCAGATTGCCAAGCGTCTCGGGCTTGACTGGCACTACGGCCACGTTTCCGAGGTATTCGACGAAATGCGCCACACCATGCCCAGCATCGGCGGCATCACCTGGGATCGGCTGGACCGGGAGCACGCTGTGACTTATCCCTGCACCCATGAAGGCGATCCCGGCCAATCGGTTGTGTTCGTGGATGACTTCCCGCGAGAAGGCGGTCGTGCGCGCTTCGTGCCCGCCGACATCATCAGTGCGGATGAGCGTCCCGACGCTGACTATCCGATGGTGCTCATCACCGGGCGACAACTGGAGCACTGGCACACCGGCAGCATGACGCGACGCGCGACAATGCTCGACGCGATTGAGCCTGATCCAGTTGCGCTGGTGCATCCGCTTGATCTGACCGATATGGGCGGGCAACCGGGCGACGTGATCACGATTGCGTCGCGGCGCGGGGTGGTGGTTTTGTATGCGCGAGCGGACGACAGCTCGCCGCGCGGCTCGGTGTTTGTGCCGTTCTGTTACTACGAAGCGGCGATCAACAAGTTGACGAACGCTGCGCTTGATCCGTACGCGAAAATTCCCGAGTTCAAGTATTGCGCGATCAAGGTTTCAATCGGCGGGACACTGGCTGAGACATCGAGTTACGGCGGCGGCAAGGCGCTTGCTCTGACGACACCAGCGACCGGACGTTAGCCCTCGCGTGGCCACTCCGGCGCATGTGTTCCCGGCGGCATCGAGGGCCGCGCCCAGCGTGTCGGCGTGCGTGAAAATTTTGCGCTGTGTGCCATTGCGGCGAGCTCGCCAAACCCCGATTTCGCCGTCTCCGCATACGGCACCACTTTTGGGCGCTCAATAGAAAAACCGCTCTCAACGCGTCCCAAACTGCGCAGCCAATGCCCCGTTTGCGCGAGGGAAACCTTAACGTGCCAACTACCGCCTTCGAGCGCTTGGCGACGCAGCGCGGCCGTCGCTGCGAACGCCATGAGATGGCCGGTGCCGTAATCCAAAATTTGCATCGGTAGCGCCTTTGGCTCCGTCGACTTAGCGGCTTCCGCTTCGGCGAGATTGAATCCGGTCGCCGTCTGCACCAGCGAATCGAAACCTCGCCGCATACGCCACGGCCCAGTATCGCCGTACGCACACAGCGAGACATAGACGATGCCCGGACGCAACCGAGCAACGTCCTCAGGTGCAAATCCATGCGCCGCCAAACCGCCGGGTCGATAGCTTTGCACAAAGACATGGCTCGTCGCCAGCAAGTGCTTCAACGCGTCACGTCCGTCGGGGGTTCGCAAGTCGGCGTGAGCAGACAACTTGCCGCGACTGGTGTCGGCAATCGATTCGATGTTTGGCAAATGCGGCGAATTGATGAGCATCACGTCCGCGCCGTACGCGGCGAGCATGCGCCCGCAGACGGGCCCCGCGAGGATGCGCGTGAGGTCGAGCACGCGCAGGCCGGTGAGCGGGCGATCATCGGCGTTCAACCGCTGCAACGGACGTGGTGCCGCGTCGCCAATTCGCTCGATGGTGAAAAGCGGCAACGTCGATACTGCCACCCCCTGCGGATGCGCGTCCCATTCCGCGAAGCTGCGACAGGCCGCGACGACGAGTCCAGCATCGGCTGCCGCCTGCTCAAAATCCAACGCGCTCCATGAAAGTAATTCACGCTCAGCATCCGCGCGTTGCGCAGTTTCCGCGGAGAGCCCGAGCAAGCGCAGCGCACCATCACGATGATGCGCAAAGTTCGCGTGAACGCGCACCCGGCCATCGGCGCATCGATACAGGCCGGAGAATTTGTCCCAGACATTGGGCGTCACGCCATCGAGACTGAACCAGCCGGAGCACTCCAGCGCGGCGTGAGTCATGTCGACGCTGACTCGCTGGCGTCGCTGACCTCGAACATGGCCTAATTCGACCGCAGCCAGCGCGGCCGCCGCGACGCTGGTCTGCGCGGCAGCACCGACCGCGAAGGACGAAGGCAGAACCGGGTCCGCACCGGTCAGGATCGCGTTCTCCAGCGTGTCACCCGGCAGTTTTCCCAGTTTCCATAGGGCAGCGAGTGTGTCGGTGGGAGACATTTCGAGCCTTTCCTGAAATACGTTGAGCGCGACAGCTTTAAGCTATAAGCACCACTGTGTTGGGGCTAAGCGCCATTTTTCGCCATAGTTAATAATTGGCGAAAACAATCGCTAGCCCCGTTGCAGCCTAGGATTTTCCAAAAAGCTGAACCCAAAAACCTAAGCCTGCGGATGCAAATAACGGTTGCTGATCGACTCAATTTCCGCGTAAATTTCTGGCGGCAATTTCACGTGATGCGCATTGAAGCACTGCTGCAACTGCGGCACGCTGGTTGCGCCAAGAATCACGCTGCCAACGAACCATTTGTTCACTGCGAACGCAATCGATAAGTCGAGCAGGCTCATTTGGTATTTCTTGGCGAGCGCCGCGTATTCATCCGCCGCGACTAACGCGAGCGGACGACGGAAGCGACCGAAAAAATCCGGGAACGTCTGAAAGCGCGATCCAGCGGGCATTGCGCCTTTGGAATATTTTCCGGTCAGCGCGCCCATACCGAGCGGGCTGTAGGCCAAGAGCGGCACCTGTTCGCGATAGCTCACTTCAGCGAGATCGCCTTCAAAGCTGCGGTTCAACATGCTGTAGGTGTTTTGAATCGACGCTGGTTTCGGCGCACCCAACTCATCGGCCGCGCGGCAGAACATCGTGGTGCCCCAGGCCGATTCGTTCGACAGACCATAGCCGCGAATCTTGCCCGCTTTGATCAGCGTTTGCATCGCCTCAACCTGCTCGATGATCGGCACGGTTTCGCGCTCTTTGCTGCTGTCGAATTGCCACGAGCCAAACGCCGCGACGTTACGATCCGGCCAGTGAATTTGGTAGAGATCGATGTGATCCGTTTGCAGACGTTTCAGGGAGCCTTCGCAGGCGTCGATGATGTTCGCCTTGGTCAGCGACGTCGCGCCGTTTCTGATCCAGTCGCGGCGACCGGGCCCCGCAATTTTGGTCGCAAGCACAACCTTTTCGCGATTGCCGGGACGACCGAGCCAGTTGCCCAAAATAATCTCCGTGTGCAGCCCGGTTTCGGCGCGTGGCGGCACCGGATACATCTCGGCGGTATCGATGAAATTGATGCCATGCTGCATCGCCCATTCGAGCTGCGCATGCGCTTCGGCTTCGGTGTTTTGTTCACCCCAGGTCATCGTGCCCAAGCACATGACGGAGACGTTCAGATTGGCGTGAAATAGGGGGCGGCGTTCCATGATGAGTCCGATGATTTAGTGCAGTAATTTAACCAGTGTCTACGCTTGACGCCTACACGCGAACCCGGTCGAATGAGACGTAGCTCTGGCGATACGTCTCAAACGGCACGCTGTCGGCCGCTTCGATTCGTTTTTGTTCGGCGACAGATTCTTTGGTCATTGCTTCGTATCGCGCCTGCTGTTCGTTGGTGAACGGCAAGCCGAGCAAATGCGATTGCGTCGACGTTGATTGCGCGCGCAGAAAGCCGACAAATGAATTGTTGAAATCAGCGCCCATCGTGGCAAGGATGCGGGCGGACGGCAGCGTGTCTGGGTGTTGCAACGAGTGCTGTGCGGCGGCCACAGCCTCCGCGTACAGCGTGCCACCCAGCGCGGCATCCAT
>JBBRGY010000106.1:0-9073 GCA_038223495.1 Burkholderiales bacterium
AAACACAAAACCAATGCTTGCCGCCCGAAGCCGCGCGCGCTCGGCTTCTGCTAGCGTCATCATGTCCTGCGCATCGATCTGTACGCTGCCTGATTCAGCCGTCTCCAGACCGGCGATACAGTTCAGCAGCGTGCTTTTACCAACACCAGACTCTCCCACCAGCGCAACAATTTGCCCCGCCGAAACCGAAAAGTTCAGATCCCGAAAAATGGGGCGCAGCACATTTGGGTGGCGCTTGGTTAAACCTGAAACTACGAGCATTCGTAGATTCTAGGTTTCATCCCATTTCGCGCCATAGAAATCTCGTGTGGTATTGATGAGCCATTTAAAAGCGCATCAATGTGCATTGAAGCGTGTGGATGACGGTGGTGCAGCGTCACTTCCTACATCGCCGCAGTAATTAGCGCGCCATACTCACGTGAATATTTTCGGAAAGCACGTCAATGCATTGGTCCCTCGCGCTTACGAGCGGTAAATTTGTTTCGCGTTTTTTCGCAGTAGGACTTTGCTGCGCGGCATTGATCGCGGGCGATGTTGCCTTTGCGAAGAAGGCGAGCCCATCAGCCAAAACATCAACCCATGCATCTTTCGACATGGACGCTTTTAACAATGCCGTCGACAGTCCCTTGCTGCGCAGTGGCAGCAAAGGAGCCGCGGTGGCTCGTGCGCAGATTCTGCTTGATCGGTCGTGGTTTTCTTGTGGCGAGATTGACGGGAGATTCGCAGCCAATATGCAACGCATGGTACGCGCGTACCAAGCGGCGCGGGGGCTTAAGATGACCGGAACCGTCACAAAGGAGACTTGGACATCGCTGCGTGAGGGAAGTGCGCTTCCGCTGGTCCGCTACACGGTGACCGAAAAAGACGCGGCGGGTCCATTTGAAAAAACACCATCCGACATGGGCGAGCGCGCCAAAATGAAAGCGCTGGTGTATGAGTCGCTTAATGAAGCGCTAGGGGAGAAATTCCACGTAAGCACGATGTACTTACGCCAGCTTAACAGCGGACGTCCGATAAAAGTGGGCGACGAAATTGTGGTGCCCAATGTGTCTGGAAACAGCCAGCCACAAAAGGCGGCATCCATCGAGATTGGTAAGGCAGAGCACGTTCTGTATGTGCTTGACACACAAAAACGGCCTGTGGCTGGATTCCCGATCAGTATCGGCAACGAGAAAAATGACCCGCTGCCCGTTGGCACGATGGCCATTAAAAACGAAGTGAAGAACCCGACCTTTACCTACAACCCTAAGTTGTTGAAAAATGCACCGCAAGACGCGCCTAAGGTTGATATTGCCCCTGGACCGAACAATCCCGTAGGCAGTATGTGGCTCGGACTCAGCAAACCGCACTGGGGCATCCACGGAACGCCGAACCCTACGAACGTGGGGCACTCCGAAACCAACGGCTGCATCCATATGACCAATTGGGACGCAGAGCGATTGTCGACCTTAGTGAAGGCTGGATTTAAGGTCGTAGTGCGGCCGTGAAGCCTGCGCCTGTTCGTATGAAACGATCTGTGGTGCTAGCTTGGAGTACGGCGTTTTCGCTTGTTGCCGCTTTGAGCATCGCATCGTTGACTACGCGTGCTGAGACCCCGTTAGTTCCTCCGACAATTCGTTCAAATACGCTCGTTCAGACTACGCCCGTGAAGCGGTCTAGTCCCAATGCGCAGTCCGCTGCTGCGCCTCCATTTTCATCGCAAACTTCCGTGATTGATAGCGGCGAAGGCTATGACGTTCTTCGCTTGCGTGCACGAGGTCTGACCGTACCCGTGTCCGGCGTCAACGCAGCGCAACTGTCCGATTCGTTCACCCAATCGCGATCGAGCGGCACGACCCACGAAGCGCTGGACATCATGGCTCCTCGCGGAACCCCGGTGTTGGCGGTCGAGGACGGGCGCGTGACCAAACTCTTTTTGAGCAAGCCGGGCGGAATTACGCTCTATCAATTCGATCCCAGTGCTGAATTCGTTTACTACTATGCACATCTTGACCGCTACGCAGACGGCATCGTTGAAGGCGACATCGTAACTAAGGGACAGGTCATCGCATATGTCGGCAGCACTGGCAATGCGTCGGCGAACGCGCCGCATCTGCACTTCGCAGTCTCTCGCTTGGGGCCCGAGCGCCAATGGTGGCGGGGCACAGCGATCAATCCGTTTTTGATCTGGCGGCACGCACGGCTCTGAGGTGACTCTGCAAAATGGGATCGTGAGTGGTCTAGACTGCGCGGGCCACGGGATGACCTGTCTGGTTCGCTAAGCGACGGCAACCCCGTCCGAACTGGGATCTCCCGCAAATTACGAGGTTACTCCGCTCACCCCTCGTGTAGCGGCTTCGATGGCACCGGCGATATACCCCGGAAATTGCGGCGACCACTCGCTACCGATGCCAGTCACGCGGCCACGCCACGGGCCGGTCGCGGCTGCGGATGCCGGTGCTTCGGCGTGATGGGCGGTGCCGTCGAGATCAGTCGCAGTGGCTGTATACGGATCGAGTGCCCAGTCCTTAATGGCTTCCGTGACAGGCGTGGCTGCCCGTGAGCCAAACAGGCGCGCGAATTGGGCGCGACAATGTGCGCGCAAGTCGTCCTCAGAGACGCGTTGTCGATCCCGCGCCGATACACCCAAGAATCCGAACAATGCTGCGCTGCCACCGGGCATCGAGGCATCGTGGATTTCGCCCATCGGACCCCGTGCACTTCGCGCTTCGCCAGATAGGCCTAGCGTGCGCCAAAAGGGTGTTTCGTAGATTGCGATGTATTTGGCATGGGGGGCCATCCAGGTCGCTGTCCAACGCCATTGCTGCGCGAGAGTCTGCGGCAAGGCTGGAAAAAATTCAATGCTGTGCTCGATCAATCGGGGCGGCATGGCTAGGAGGACATGTTCGACGTGCCAGGTTGTGATCTTGCCGCCAACGATTTCACTTTCGAGTTCGACATGGGTTATCAGGTCGCGCACACGTCTAACGTTCTGGCCCCGGAAGATCCTCGTCGCATCCAGACGACACTCCAAGGCGTCGGTCAGCGAGCCCATTCCGCCCAACAGGCGCATAGACGGCGGTGAACTCACATAACCTCGCGTCCGCTTCGGAGGCTCATTCGGCGAACGCTCCACCATCATGTCGCCCGTTTCGAACTGCTCGAAGCGCTGCAAACCCAGGTCATCAACAAGGCGTCCCAGTTCACGTTGGTAGTCGGGCCAGAACCATGCCGCGCCCAAATCGAAGCGGTCGATTCGATTCGCTGTTGTTACGCCTTCGAGCACCGGATACCCCAACGCGGAGAAGGATGCGATGCGGCCGCCGAGCGTGTGGCGCGCCTCGACGAGGACGTAGTCCGTGATGCCTTTCTGCTCCAACAAAAAAGCAGCGTACAAGCCGCTCAATCCTCCGCCGACGATCGCGATTCGCGCTGACTGCATGACTATGGCTCCAACAACAAGTCGTTTAGATGGCCATCGACGGTCGCTCCGCCATTGCCACGCGCCACCGCAGCAAATGTTTCAGATCCTCCGCTGGCTTGAGCCGCAGGACCCGTGCAAAATCCACAACCACTACCGCAGTGATGTCTGCGACGCTGAACTGGTTTGCCGCGATGAAATCGCCCCCGGCGAGTTGCTGATTTATCGTCAAAAAGAAATGCTTAACGCGCGCCAATCCGCGCTGCCCCAGCTCGGGAATCTGCGGGTAATCCACCGGACCTGGCAAAGCGCGGTTCACCATAGCCGGGCTGCTGTTGCGAAAACCCTCCGCAACAGCCATCAGCCCTTCAAACTCAATCCGCCACTGCCAGCTGGCGACCTCCGCCTTGCCCTGTGGCGTGCGACCCAATAGTGGAGGCTCTGGATAACGGGCTTCGAGGTACGCGGCAATAGCGGCGTTGTCTGTGAGCAACGTGCCTTCTTCAGTGCGCATTGCGGGTACCGTACATTGTGGGTTGATCTTGCGGTAAGCGTCGCCCATCTGCTCGCCGCTGCGAAGGTCGATCTGAACAGTTTCGTGAGGAACGCCCTTTTCAGCCAGGAAGATGCGAGCGCGGCGCGGGCTTGGCGCGGTGGCGCAGTCGTAAAGCGTGATCATGGCTTGGCGGCTGCAGAAGAGGTGACTTTGTCCTGAGTCTGCGTATCGAAGTCGCTCGCGTCGTGCCGCTCGTGCAGTTGGCTGGACGGCTCACCCCACGCGCGGTTGACTTTGCGCCCACGTTTTACCGCGGGGCGTGCGGCAATTTCGTCGGTCCAGCGCAGCACATGCTTGTATTCCTGCACGCTGAGGAACTCGCCAGCCTCATATAGCTGGCCCTTGACCAAGGTGCCGTACCACGGCCACACCGCCATGTCAGCAATCGTGTAGTCGTCGCCCGCGAGATAACAGTGCTCGGCCAGCCGGCGGTCCAACACATCGAGCTGGCGTTTGACTTCCATGGCATAGCGGTTGATCGGGTACTCGAACTTGGCGGGAGCGTAAGCGTAAAAATGACCAAAGCCACCGCCCAGAAAGGGCGCGCTGCCCATCTGCCAGAACAGCCAGGACAAGCATTCGGCGCGCGCTGCGCCACTGGCGGGCAGGAAGGCTCCGAACTTTTCCGCCAGGTACTGAAGGATGGCTCCGGATTCGAACACCCGCACCGGCGTTTCAGCACTATGGTCCATCAACGCCGGGATCTTAGAGTTGGGATTGGCGGCAACAAATCCACTGCCGAACTGGTCGCCATCATTGATGCGGATCAGCCACGCGTCGTACTCGGCACCGTTGTGACCCAAGGCTAGCAACTCTTCAAGCATGACCGTCACCTTGACGCCGTTGGGCGTGGCCAGCGAATAAAGCTGTAGCGGGTGGCGTCCGATCGGCAAACCCTTATCGTGCGTGGCACCGGCAACAGGTCGGTTGATGCTGGCGAACTTGCCGCCGCTTTCCTGATCCCACGTCCAGACTTTGGGTGGGGTGTACTCGGATGCATTACTCATTACGTGGGTTCCATTAAGTCGCTTGATTGGTGCTATGCGAAATTGGTACGACAATGCTCCAACGGCGATCGCCGGGTACAGCGTGTACGTCAAAGCCTCGCACGTTACAGCACGTAAATACTATTTATCGGAGAACCAGCGCAGCGGGTGTATCCCCGGAACACAGAGTTCTTACACACCAACTCATTGCCTGGGCTAGTCACTGAGGGAATTCTTGACGGGATCATAGCTCTGTTACGCTCCGTTCGACGGGGCACTCATCGATCAAATCAGTCGGTCAAACCTGCGTGAGAATCAAACGTCCGCCTACTCATCGCGTATTGACATGACCCAACGCAGATTAGCATCCCTCTACGCATTCCTGCGAGCCCAGGTCTCTGCGGTTGGCTATCTGCGCCTGCGTTTGACGGCCGGCGTTCTCGCGGTGATGTTGAGTGCGTTCACGTTCGGCCATCTCGCTGAAGACGTGGTGACGATGGACAAAATCACGATCATGGA
Source organism: Burkholderiales bacterium (assembly GCA_038223495.1). Classification (GTDB taxonomy): domain Bacteria; phylum Pseudomonadota; class Gammaproteobacteria; order Burkholderiales; family Casimicrobiaceae; genus Casimicrobium. Next base: position 5,462 of record JBBRGY010000106.1, read on the forward strand.
TTTTCAGGTGTCGCATTGGTTTCATTCCCATGCAACACCGTCGCTCACCCGGTTCATGCTGTTGGTCACCCATATTCACAGCACTTTGGGAATCTTGGCGTTCAGTGTTTTGCTGGCGACCTACTGGGCGCGCATCAAGGCGTGGGACTGGCTGATTACGCTCGTCCTTACCGTGCCTTTCGGCATGTTGCTGAATCTGCTGTTGAAATCTATCTTTCACCGTACACGGCCTACGTTTGACGTGCCGCTGCTCACCCTCAACAGCTACAGCTTTCCCAGTGGACATGCCGCAGCCGCCACCTTGTTCTATGGCGTCTTGGCGGCCTGGCTCATATGCACGACCCGCTCCTGGCCATGGCGGATTACCATCACTGCACTGGCAAGCTTGTTGGTGGCACTGGTGGGACTGAGCCGAATCTATCTCGGTGTCCACTACATGAGCGATGTGCTGGCCGCCATGGCCGCAAGCAGCGGCTGGCTGGCACTCAGCCTGACTGTTGTTTCTATCTCGTGCAGTCGGCGCCGTTTTGAGCAGCGGAAAGCATGATGCATGGCAGATGCAACCAAAAAAGCTCAAGCGGTCGTGATGCTGAACGCTTCTGCGGGGCGCGGCTGCAATGCCGAATTCGCTTCAAAACTTGTCGAGCTATTTCAGGCCCAGGGGCTGACGGTAAATGTCACTTTGTCGGCAAGCGCTTTGGATCTGATTGAAACTGCGCGGCGTGCCATCACGGAAGGGATGACAACCGTGGTCGTCGGCGGCGGTGACGGCACCTTGAGTGCGGTGGCCTCGGCGCTCGCAGGTACCGATACCGCTTTTGGCGTACTGCCGCTTGGAACGTTGAATCACTTCGCCAAAGACCTGCACATCCCGCTTGATTTAAAACGCGCCATCCGAACGATTGCCGAGGGCCACACCACGTGGGTCGATACCGGGGAAATCAACGGGCGTCTGTTTCTCAACAATTCAAGCCTCGGGCTCTATCCCGATACCGTCAGGGAACGCGAACGGCAGCAAAAGCGGCTCGGTAGGGGCAAATGGCTGGCTTTTTTCTGGGCTGCCGTAACAGCCTTGCGCCGCTATCCGTTTCTGGACCTCACGATTACCGTTGACGAGCAAGAGTTCAGGCGCCGCACCCCCTTTATTTTTATTGGCAACAACAACTACTGGATGGAAGGATTCAACATCGGTGAGCGAAAGCGGCTTGACGCTGCACAGCTGAGCCTTTATGTCGTGCAGCGTACCGGTCGACTCGGCTTGCTGGTGCTGGCCTTGCACGCCCTGTTCGGGCGGCTGCGGCAGACAAAAGACTTCGATGTGCTTTCGGCCAAAAAAATACTGATCACTACACGCCACAAACTGATACGGGTTGCGACGGACGGCGAAGTCAGCCTCATGCGTTCACCTTTGCACTATCGTATCTGCCCGGCAGCCCTAAAGGTTATTGTTCCCAGAGAAAATTCTGCGACAGCGTAGCCATGCGAACGATCGTACACCTTTCTGATCTTCATTTCGGCCGACTTGACGAAGCGCTGATCGAGCCGCTAACGTCGCAGATTGTTCGGCTGAAGCCCGATGTCGTCGTGGTTTCCGGCGACCTGACCCAGCGCGCCCGCATCGCCCAATTTCAGGAAGCCCGACGTTTCCTGGACACGCTTCCAGCGCCCCAGATTGTCGTTCCCGGCAATCACGACATACCGCTGCACAATATTTTCCACCGTTTTTTGCGACCGCTGCAGAGGTACCAGCGCTACATCATGCACGACCTTGAGCCGTTTTACAGCGATGATGAAATTGCCGTTATCGGGATCAACTCGGCGCGCTCGCTAACCGTCAAACGCGGGCGCGTCAATGACTTCCAGTTGGACAGCGTTTGTCATCGTTTGAACGGGATGCACGGTCCGATCACGAAAATTGTCGTGACCCACCATCCTTTTGATCTGCCGCTTCATCTGGGCGACAAGCACCTGGTCGGCAGGGCAACTGCCGCCATGGAGGCTTTTTCCCGGTGCCGCATTGACTTGTTACTGGCGGGTCACCTGCATGCCAGCCACGCGCGAGATACCTCGGAGCGCTATCAAATCGGCGGCTACACGGCCATCGCTGTTCAGGCTGGCACTGCCACCTCAACGCGGGGGAGGGGAGAAACCAATTCCTTCAATATCATCCGTGTCGAGCAGGATCATATTGCCGTCGACCGGATGGGCTGGCACCCCGCCAGCGCCACGTTTGAGCGTGTTACGACGGAATCCTTTGTCCGGACCCCCAGCGGATGGGCAAAGACTGCTGCGCTGCAAGTTCGCGTCGACACAGCTTAGGTGTCGAGCAGCCTCAGACTTAGCCCACTCGGATTTCGGCGAATTTCACCAGTCATTCGGGGAATTCGATCCGTTCATCACTTATTACTTCGACCAAGCTCCTCAAGAGCTGCTACGTGTTTCCGTAAATCGCAAAATTTCAGCCATTCGCCACGGCGGCCATCGGCGCCACACGCGTCGCAACCAGTTCGACCAACCGCACTGGTTTATGCACCGCATAGCCCTGTGCATAGTCCACACCCAGCTCAATCAATTTCTCAAGAATTTGCGGCGTCTCGACCCATTCGGCGACCACCTTCATGCCAAGCGTGTGCGCGATGTCTGTCATTGATTTGACGATGGCGAGATCGCTTGGATTGGCGAGCAAATCTTTGATGTAACTGCCGTCAATCTTTAGCGCGTCGGTCGACAGTCGCTTCAGATGCGCGTAGGACGTAAAGCCACTGCCGAAATCGTCTAACGCGAAGCGGCAACCGTAGCGATGAATGTCGCGAATGAATTGCTCCGCACCGTCGAAGCTCTGGATCGCGGCGCTCTCGGTGATTTCAAATGTAATTTTTGCGCGGGAAAGTTACTGCGCGAAAGTTCTTGTCGCAAGAAGCGCGACACCTCGGGATTGCGCAGCGATGGTGCTGAAAGATTGATCGAAACTCCGCCGATGGACTCCATCACCATCCAGTTCTGGGTGATCCACTGGAACGATTGCCGTAACACCCAGAGATCCAGCTCGTGTGACCGACCCATACGCTCCATCGCCACCACGAACTCGTATGGCCCTGAAACCTGTCCGCTGCGTGGCTCGATACCGAGCAAAATCTCGTAGTACGGAAGCTCTTCGGCGTCCGGCCCAATCGGCATGACCATTTGCGCACGCAGGAACAAATCCTCGCTCATCAGTAGTTGATCCGCGCGGCCGGCCCAGGCTAGCAGTGCTTCTTCGCTACGCAGCTGGGCGTTGTCTGGCTCGTATTCCTGCAGACGGTTGCGTCCCAAAGCCTTGGCGGCGAGGCAGGCCGCGTCCGCACGTCGCAGCACTTCACCGGCGCTGCACTGCCCGGTGCCGAACGCAGCGACGCCAGCCGAAACGCCAATGCTGAAGCTATGTTGTTCAAACATGAAGCGGAAATCTGCGATGCTTGAGACCAGTTCATTCACAGTCCGCACGCCCGCCGGACGCAGGTAGTTCGGCATAAGAATGGCAAACGTATCTTCGCGGAACATCGCGGCGGCGCAGTCTTTCGGCAGCCTTTTGAGCAATCGGTCGCTGAGTGTTTTGGTGAGCGATTCCAGCGC
>JBBRGY010000107.1:0-9072 GCA_038223495.1 Burkholderiales bacterium
GACCAAGACACAACCGAAAAAAGTAGCGTTATCGCAAAAGAACTAAGCGCCATTACCCAGACTGAAAGACCCAAGAAAAGCGTTGCCAGACACTGCTGAATCGGGTAGGAGTAGATATACATTCCATATGAAAAATCCCCTATCCGGTTGAATCGGCGGATTTGTCCACGCGGAACAAATGCCAGCACAAGGACGACGTAGCCAAATGACAGGATGTAGGCAGCTCTGAACCCAGCGCGATCTCCAAGATAAAAGCAAAAAAACGTCACGACAATAGCTAGCACTGCGGCCCAAGCGGATAACTTTATAAATCGCTGCAACGCGACTGCCGCAGCACCGCTGAAAAAAGCTGAGGCAAGGCGTGAAATTTTCTCGATGCTTGGATCGAGCCATGGCGACGCGATGCAGATGGCCAGCGTCGCTGCGGCGAAAATTAGGATTAAAGTTGAAAAGACTCTTAATCGATCACGAAAAAATTTGGACGCCAACAGCCAAATAGCTAGCATTGCGCCGTACATGCCGATTTCATACGGCAACGTCCATAGGGATCCATTTACGATATTCGGGTATGGGTTTAGCTCGAACACTCCCGGAAGCACCCACCCAATGCCCGATATAAGGGTGATGCTTTGTAGTAGGTATTCATAGGTTCGAGGGTCAGAAAAATATGCTGCGACCGAAAGTCTAGAGAAAATTGGTCCAATGCAGATAACCACAACAATCAGCATTACGGCAAGCGCAGGGAAAATTCTCAAGGCGCGCGCCCTGATGAAGCCTCGCGCACTATTGCGGGCCGTCAGACTGTGCATCAGCAAAAGTCCGCTCGAAAAAAAGAAAACATCTACCGCCATCGTGCCCGCAGTCATACCAAGGCGGGCGAGAAACGGCTCGGCCTCGTTAAAGCCTGTTGCTAACGGGAAACTGTGCGAAATGAGAACGATAGTTGCCGCGAGGAATCGGATGAGATTAAGATTGTTGTCCCTGCTCTGAAGACAGGTTGCAAAATTTGACGATTTGTCGCTGTCGCCCTTTTCCTGAAACATCTTTGGACCCTATCGCGTCAGAAGCTTTGCTCGTACCCCGTATGAATGATAGTGCCTCCCGAGACCTTGATTTGTGAAATCCTCGACAGGTGAGCACTACATCGCGTTGGACCACCTTCGTGGGCTGGCCGCGTTTTTCGTCGTCACTTGGCACTTCGTCCATTCCACAACCGGATATCCGGTACCGTTTGAATATGTTCCAGACATATTGCCGTTCGCGCTACTCGATGAAGGGCACACGGGCGTCGCATTGTTCATGACCCTTAGCGGGTATCTCTTTGCCAAGCTACTAAACGGCAAACAGATCGTTTATTCCGCATTCCTATGGAACCGTGCATTGCGGCTGCTTCCACTGTTGTCCGTAGTGGTTATCATCGACGCCGCAAGAAAAATTAGTGCGGGTGAGAGCGTCATGGGCTACCTGTACTGGGCTGTTCGCGGGCTGGTACTGCCTGCCCTGCCTAACGGCGGGTGGTCAATTACGGTCGAATTCCATTTCTACCTCCTGCTGCCCTTGCTGCTGTGGATGCTCCGGCGATCAGTGTTGTGGCTTCTTGTGGTCTTAGTTGCGGCGATTAGCTTTAGGACATATCTTCATCATGTGCAAGGAGAAGTACAGGGGCTCGCGTACTGGACAATCATCGGTCGCGTCGACCAATTCGTACTCGGCATGATTGCCTTTCATCTGCGCTTCAAAATAAATTGTCACCGATGGTTGGTGTTGCTGGCGCTCAGCGGTTTCATTGTTCTGTACTGGTATTTCGATTATCAAGGCGGGTTCTATCGAAGCACCGCCTACCCTTCACCCAGTGCGCTATGGATTGTGCTTCCTACGCTCGAAGGTTTGGCATACGCACTCGCTATCGCAACTTACGACCGCAGGATGTTTGACACCAACTCTCACGTGTCCCGTTTTTTCGGGCGTATTGGCGAGTATTCGTACTCGATTTACCTGCTGCACTTTTTTTTCGTATTTGCAGCCGCAAAATTCGTACATGAAAACATCATGGACATTTCAAACTTTTACTTGGCCTGCTTATGGTCACTGCTGTTTTTCTTTATGATGCTCCCTTTGTGCTACCTGAGTTTCTTGTTCATCGAGGCGCCGTTTCTCAAATTGCGGCTTCCTTATGTGGTCGCTAGGCCTCAAATGCCATGACCGCTTCGTGGATCTGTTGTTGAAAATAGTTTCGATCTCATCGATGAAACATTCGATGGGCGGTTCGGCTGCTCTGAAGGCGATGCCGATTGGTACGTCGGTCGCAATTTGCAACAATTCGCGTTTCCAACAACCTTCCAACCCAAGTGTTTATGCACAGTGCGCTTTTACTCACTGCAACCGTTACGCCCGGAGATGTCATTTTTTGTGATCGACGCGATGAGACCGTTCGCCTCGGCGACTACCTGCATGCGTTTCGCTTCTGGCTAGGGGAATCACATGTGAATCGCATAGTGTTCATAGAAAACTCTGGGTTCGACCTGGCACCGTTCAGGGAAATGTTGACCCGCTATGGCCGCGACGACCAAAAGGTCGAACTAATTTCTTTCGTCCAGCCGAAGTTTGATGCTGGACTAGGGAAGAGCTATGGCGAAGCAAAGATCATCGAGTACGCCCTCAGCCATAGCGAGTTGTTGCGCGACAATCCGTTTATAGTAAAGGCGACTGGTCGCTATTACGCGACAAATTTTTTCAAGGTTTGGCCGATGGTCGTGCAATCAAAGTTACCGGATGTCATGGCCACGTTCTATGTCTACCCAGTTGAGTGTGATTCACGCTATTTCGGTGCGACCGTGGCATTTCTGCGAGACTATTTCCTGCCGCAAACTGAGCGAATTAACGATGCCGAAGGTTTCTATTTTGAGCACGCCTTGGCTACGGCAGTTGTTACCGCTAGCGCTGCCGGAAGGCGGTATCTGCCATGGCCCGGTGGCGGTCTGTTAGTAGACGGCGTTCAAGCCTCAACCAATACAACATACGAATACTCGCGCCTTAAGCGAACGCTCTATCGAGTAATCGCCAGTCTACGAAATGGCGTACCGCTGCGCTTAAAGCTTGAAGCGCCGACGCGCAAACCTGGTCAAGGGAGCAACACTTGAGCTTGCTTGCGCCGTTCACGCAGTCAAAACTCAGTTGAAACGCGATTGATGGCGGTTAGCAGGGTGTGGCACTGGCTGCGTGCTGCTTTGCGTCGAGCAAGGCAGTCCATGCAGATTGCTAGCAAGAAGCTGACGATAGTGCTGCTCCGGTCGCTTAGCGTTCTCAAGCTTTTTTCGGCGAATTCGTTGGTGAGGTTCGGCGTTCCGTTACGTGAAGTGACGGTGCCGCCGATGTTGCGCGTCGTTCCTGCGTTCACTGACTTGGCTAGCCAATTGAGCATTGTTGACGTCGATGTTCTGGTCAGTAGCCCTGCAATAGCTGCAAAATTTGAGCGCAGCCGTGAGAGCGATCTTCGTGTTAATTTCTTCGATGTTTCCGACGGCTTTTGTGATGCGCATGGTTGTGTCGTGTCGAACGCAGGAGCGCTCGTCAATCCGACAGCTCTCAGGCAGTCGGAGTTTCTCAGGAACTATAAAAATTACAGTCGGACGCGCAAGGTGCAAAGGACTCATGAAACCATGCTCGCGGGGGTTTATAGTTTTCAGCGTGGCTATTACCATTGGCTACTGGAGGTGTTACCAAAAATATTGCTGGCGCAGCAATCGCGCTTGTCTATCGACAGTGTCCACATCGATCAGAGCCTCCCCTTCCAGGTCGAAACCGTTGACATGCTCGTCGGCGGCGTGTGGCAGATTATTCCCGCTGAGAGCAATACCATTGTCACTGCCCCGCATATTTACGCCGTTGAAGGTTGGGATGCGTTTGCTCGCACGCCTGCGTGGGTTTGCGGCGTGTTGCGAGACGCGTTCCTGGATCGCGCAGCGAGCAATGTCGCTAACGAAAGAATTTTTGTTTCCCGACAAGATTCCTCTACCCGTGTGATGGTGAACGAGGACGAGTTGTTCGGCGAGCTGTCAAAGCACGGCTTTCGGCGCGTACAACTGGCTAAGCTTAGCGTGCGTGAGCAAGCCAATCTCTTTGCACATGCGGAAGTGGTTGTATCCGCGCATGGCGCAGGCATGACTAACATTTTGTTTTGTGAACCTGAAACGAAAATTTTTGAGATCGCGGCACCACGCTATATTTTTGGCTGTTTTGCAGACTTGGCACGCACGTGCGGATTGAATTATCGGTTGCTGCCATCGGTTGGTCTAGACCTGAGCCGTGATTTCGGCTGGACCTATCAGTTTGAGAGTTTTTCAGTGGAGGTATCTGCGACGACACAAGTAATCGTACGGGCGCTTCGAAGGCGAGATTTTGTTTAATATTTCCAGACCAATTGCTTTCGTGCGTTGTCAATCCGCGCTCCACTGGCCGTGTCCGTTCAATGCCTATCGAGATGCGTCGCGCTGAGGATCGCGGCTACGGCGTAACCGCGCGCGGCGTCGAATCGGCTGGGTATGCCGCATCAGTCGGCGTCATGCAGGTGGAGCCAGAGCGCCTTGACATTCAGGCGCTGCGCGGCATTGCGGTGTTGTTGGTTCTGGCACATCATGCCAAAGTGCCGCTCATACATGGCGGCTACCTCGGCGTTGATGTCTTCTTTGTGTTGTCCGGCTTTCTGATCACCTCATTGGTCGCTAGAGACATCATCGCAGGTGAATTTTCGTTTGTACGGTTTTATTGGCGACGGGCCTGGCGGTTGTTGCCGGCCGTCTATGCAACGATTGCGCTCTGCATCGCAGCGGCTCCCTCGCTGCTGACAAGCTACGAAATGAGCGACTTCGTGGCGCAGGTCTGGGGCGCGATCACGTTCAGTGCAAACATCGTGCTGTGGCTGCAAACCGGCTACTTTGAGCGCGGCGCAGAGTTGAAGCCGCTGCTGCATGTTTGGTCGCTCTCGATAGAGGAACAATACTACTTGCTGTTGCCAGCCTTGCTCTTTTTCGTTGGCAGATCGAGATGGCTGACGGTCGCCAGTTTGATCACCGCCGCTAGTCTGACCGCATGTTTTTTTGTTTCCGCTCAAAGCGTCGCCGCCGCATTTTATTGGTTGCCAACGCGGGCGTGGGAAATGGGCATGGGTTCGGTCGCGGCGCTACTTGTGCCTGCGCTGCAGCCGTTCGCACAGCGCCGAAACCGTTACCTTGTTTTGATGGGGCCGCTAGGACTGTTGGCAATTGCTGCGGTGACGTTGTTTCCTTTGAGCAAGGTGCATCCAGGAATCGACGCAGGTATCGCATGTGTGGCGACTGTTTTTATCTTATTGTTTCCTTCCGTTTTGCTAAGCCGTGGCGCACTCGCCAAGGCCGCCGCGTGGGTAGGCGACCGCTCGTATTCGCTCTATCTGGTGCATTGGCCAATTTTCGCCTTCCTTAACATTGCAAACGCGGGCGGCGGCGGTGTTGCCTGGCAAATCCGGGTGGTTGCGATCATCGGCTCCATTTGCTTGGCCTACATGATGCACCGATTGATTGAGCAGCGCTTTCGCGGTTACGGGCGAACCGCGCCTCGTCGGTATTTGTGGTTATATCTGGTCCTCGCTGGGCTCTCCCTGGGTTGCTGTGCAGCGTGGATTGGCCACACAAAGCAAACCAATAGCGTTGGTGCGATTCGACCACGAGCCGAAGTCAGCTTTAGTTCGCTTTGTGCTTACTACACCGAAGACACATTGGTGCCCGGCTGCCAGAATTCACCCGAGCCCACAGTACTGTTGTGGGGGGACTCACACGCAATTCAGTTGGCACCGGGGCTGATAGCTGAGGGCGCGCAGCTTGTTCAGGCGGCGCGACCCATGTGCGCACCCCTATGGTCGCTCAGTCACCAAGGCGCCGAGTACAACCGCACATGGGGTGAGTCCTGCATGAAGTTCAACGATCAGGTGTATTCCCGCTTAAGTGACATGCCGACCGTGACTACCGTTGTGCTCGCAGGCCAGTGGTCCAATCAAATGGATGGCAAAGTGCTGCAACGGGACGGTACCGTCCTGACAGTTGTCGGCACTACTCCTCGTTTGGTCGCCGCCGGGCTCGCACAGACGGTTGCCAGAGTTCGTTCTCTCGGCAAGCGCGTTGTCATTGTCGAGCCACCGCCGTCTGCCGATTTCGATCCACGGCGGTGCAACGAACGCCTAATTGAGGCGGTGCTTACGTTCGGGGCGTCGAATGATTGCTCCATAGACCGAGCTTCTTATGAACAGAAGTCCGAGCAAATGCGCGACATGCTTAGGGACGTAGAGTCACAAAACGCAGTACATATAGTCCGCGTTGCGCCAATCATGTGCTCGAGTACCAAATGTCGGACGATATTGCACGGCACGATTTTGTACAGAGACGGTGGGCACTTGTCGACAGACGGGTTCGCTATGCTCGCAAAAAACGCAAACATATTGAATGAAATCGCAGCTAATGCAAGGTGAAGGTGGATCAGTAGTCGACTGACAGGTAGTCATCACTCAACGTCAATCGCTGCGCCCCTTGCCGGAGGCTATTTCGGCGGCGCGATTAACAAGCCCTGCTCGGTTTTTACAGGCGGGCCAGACAGATAGTTCGGTGAAATGACCGCGCCCAATGGGAAGAGTGGACCGCTTTTGGCGTCTAGCCCCTGTTCAGCATGGATCTTGGCGAAAGTGGCGAAACGATGAAAGTTTGGTGCCATCGCAATCGCAGCGACCACCAAAAGGGCCACGGCGCTTCGGCGTGCAGCGCGAAAGAGTGCTACCGGCACAATCAGAACCGGAATCCACCCGACAAATCGACTGCCTATCGGGTCGGTAACCGAGCTAAGGCTAAACAATGAAACCAGCGCAACGCAGGTAAACAACACAGTCGCTGCAACAAATTTTTCGCTGTCCGTCCCACACGATTTGGACTGCGATACGACGGCCAATCCGCACCAGGCAAATGCCAGTATGCCCATGAATATCGCTGCACCGAAGATGCTTGGCACGATGAGGTTGCCAACCACGATGACCGCTTGACTCAAGTACTGCCACCATCCGTAACTCGCGACGGATAGTCCAACGGGGTGACTACCCAATTGACCCAACTGCCAACGCACGATCAGCCAGATCAATGTTGGCAACACCACTAACGATGCGACACCCAAAAGGTCGCGCCATGAGCTGTGCCGTAGTAATAGAAGCGCCATCGGACACCCAACGACGAACGCCAAATTTGCGTTGTGTGAGAGCAGCGAAAGCGCTCCGCTGAAGGTAGCCGCCGCGATGCAAATCCACCAGCGGAAATCAGTGCTAGTTTGATTTGCACGCCAGACGTACAACATCATCACAGCTGTACATAAGAACCCCAAATTTGCAGCATGGGCCGCCTGTAGAGTGAGCGGTACGTACAACCCGATGTACAGCGCAACCGCGAAAAGCGCTGTCGGCCGATACACACTCCGATTGCCAATCCAAATGCTCCGGACTGTGTGAAACCACGCCAATGACTGCAAAGAAATGAGCGCGGCGTTCGCAAGCACCAGTGCGACTCCATTTGCCCCCAGCGCTCGAACCCACAGCGAGAGATAAGCGGAGTAGAGCGGTGGCCACGCCGTAACGGGATCGCCCGAAAGGAATCTGTATCCCGAGCCGTTTGCAATAGACACCGCAGCCTGCCAATAGGCCCAACTGTCTGGGGACAGAGGAATTCCGCGCCAATGGAGCGCTGCAAATGTTGCGCACGACACGGCGACCACTAACAACGCGAGAAATACGTACCCTGAGCGATCGATGCGTTCTACCGCCGTTCTGATGTTATCTCTCGACGACGGCATCTGATTCAACAATTTGAATCCCATTTAAATTTTAAGGAGTGGCTGATTAGCATCGCCTATCGCTACCTCCGTCCGAGAACGAAGTTGCCGCCGTAGGGGTGGCATCGAATCAGGGTTTTGGCACTGCGAGCGTATTCCAGACAGCAGATTGCAGTGGCACTCTGGACTGTGCGCTTGCCTCACTGCTGTACAGAACGTAGTTGCGTGAGTGAAAGAAATCGGTAACCTCCTGCACTACGGTCGCTCCTACCTCGCACAGCACCACTGGCCTTGCTCTTTCAAAGAGATTGACTGCACCTTGAAGCACTTCAAGTTCTGCGCCTTCGACGTCAATTTTGAGCACATCAGGCAGGCGATTGTGGTTAAGCGCCCAGTCTAGGGTGATCGCCATGACGGTTTGCCGTTCTCGCGTTCCTCCGGACTGACTCGTGCCATAGCCTTCCAGATGACTGGTTTGGCGTGACCGCCGCGCAATATCGAATGTGCGAAGCGCAACTGCTGACGCTACGGCCACCGGAAGCACATCAATCGCCGCCGACGTCGACGGCTGCAACTTAGCGGTTCGACGTAGCAGACTTACCAGCCAGGTGTCTGGTTCGAACGCGTATACCGCCCCCGACTTTCCAGCAATCGCGGCGGCCGCCACGGAGAGAAGCCCAACGTTTGCACCAACGTCCCACACGACCGCGCCCGGTTTGACGAATTCGCGCACAAAAGCAAACAGCTGCCGATCAATGTTGTCCATGGACGTCGCCAAAAACTTCAAGCCTGCCGACGGCGATACGACAACCGGCATACCTCCAATAGCGCCGGGCAAGTGCCGCACAAACACGAACGGTCGAAAAATCTTCTCAGCGAGACTTCGCAAATTCCACATACCTAACTCGCGACCGCAGCCGCCCCCATTGCAATTTGGCGGAGAGGATACACGACTGGCCGCAATGCGGCATGGTCCACATATACGTCGCTGGGCTTGGGCCGTGACGTCCCTTCGGGGCTTACGGTTTAGGCGAATGCTACCGATAGCAAATGGCGCTGCGGCGTTTGAAACGGGCTAATCTGGGGGCGGCAAAGACCCAACAGTCTCAGACCATCCCGTTGGCTATATCTCGGGGGCTCGGAGACAGTCGCGGGCAATGCTTTTCACTCCCGACGCAAAGCGCCCGTAATCAGAGAGCATCTTTATGCGGGTGATGCCGGCCAGTCTGCTGACCC